>LJZT01000144.1 GCA_001314905.1 Phormidium sp. OSCR | reverse complement strand
TGTTCCCTGTTCCCTGTTCCCTGTTCCCTGTTCCCTGTTCCCTGTTCCCTGTTCCCTGTTCCCTGTTCCCTGTTCCCTGTTCCCTGTTCCCTCCACATACAGAGTTTCGTAAAAAATTCAACCCATTGACACACTACAGATAGCGTGTGATACAGTCACTACTCCTCGCATACGCTCGAACTTAACCCAACAACTGTGAATCACTTACTCGAATGGTCAGCCAGCCAGGTGGATGAGGCGCTGACCCGTCTTAACGTGCTGTCTTTAGAAGGAACCCGCCCTTACGACTATCTCTTTTGCGGCAACGATGTACCGCGCCGTAATGACGGACGCTTATCAAGCCCAATCTTGAACCGCTACCGCCATATCGAAGCCGGTGGCTGGTGGTGTTCGGGTATCGATCTGCTGACTGGAGACGATGACCTCTGGGGCTGTTTCAAACCCAACCAACCCCGCCTTCAGGCAGCCCCAACCCCTGAAACACCCGGCAAACCCATCAAATACGAACATCCTCCCAAAACCAGTACAGGGGTGTTTGCCCTGCGAGTTCCCTTGCATCTGTGGCAGGCGATCGCCGATCGCGCCGGAGTTCCCCTCTCCCACAGTGCCATCGATGAGTCGAAATCCGACTCCGGCTTCTGGCAATGGCTACTCGATCACCCAGAAATTCCTCTGTGCATCACCGAAGGAGCGAAAAAAGCCGGAACCCTCCTCAGTGCCGGTTATGCCGCCATTGCCCTCCCTGGAATTAACGGCGGCTATCGCGTCGAACGGGATCAATGGGGACAACGGCGGGGCAAATCGCGGCTGATTCGAGAATTGCAACGCCTCAGCCAAGGCCATCGCCCCATGTATTTGGTCTTTGACCGCGATCGCAAACCCAGTACCGTGAAAGCCGTCAACACCGCCTTGCAACGAACAGGCTATCTCCTCAATCAAGCCGGTTGTCCCGTCCATATTGTCACCTGGAACCGGGATCAGGGCAAAGGCGTTGACGATTTCATCGCCCAGCAGGGCGTGGCGGCCTTCCATGAGGCCTTTAACTGTGCCGTTCCCCTCAATACCTGGAAAGCCCAAACCCTTAACGCCCTCACCGTTACCCCAAGCATTGAACTCAAGCAACGTTACCTCGGGGCGATCGCCATCCCCGAGAATCAGCCCCTCGTGGCCATCCACTCCCCCAAAGGAACCGGCAAAACCGAACTTCTGGCCCAAGTGGTTCAACAGGCCAAAGCCCGCCAACAGAAGGTGTTAGTGGTGGGCCACCGCGTCCAACTCATCGAAGCCCTCTGTCAACGCTTTGAGTTGCCTTACGTTAACCAACTGGCCCAACCCCAACATCCCGAGGTGGGGATGGGACTCTGTATCGACTCGCTGCATCCCGACTCCCAAGCCCAATTTGACCCCAACTATTGGCAAAATGCCCTAGTGATTATCGATGAAGTCGAACAAGTCCTCTGGCATGGCTTAAACTCCGATACTTGTCGCAGTCAGCGAGTGGCGGTGTTGCGATCGCTCAAACGCCTCATGGAAAATACTCTAGGCAACCAGGGACAAGTGATTGTTGCCGATGCCGATCTCAGTGATATGGCCTTAGAGTATCTCTCCACCTTAGCCGGAGTGGAAAGCCAACCATTCCTAATTGCCAATTCCTGGAAACCCACCGCTAACGAGTCTTGGCAGGTGCATCACTACAGCGATAGCACCCCCAAACGCTTCGTCAAAGACCTCGAAACCTATATCGAAAACGGCGGTAAACCCTTTGTCTGTCTCTCAGCCCAAAAACTCACCAGTCGGTGGGGGACGCGATCGCTTGAAGCCTATTTCAGCCAAAAATTCCCCAACCATCGCATCCTCCGCATTGATGCCGAGTCCGTCGTTGATCCCAAACATCCCGCCTATCACTGTACCCGGCATCTCAATCACTGCCTCAAAGACTATGATCTCGTTTTAGCCTCGCCGGCCATTGAAACGGGGGTCAGTATTGACGAGGTGGGGGTGTTTACCTCGGTTTGGGCCATCGCCCAAGGCGTGCAATCGGCCAACACCGTCCGTCAAGCCCTGGCCCGTGTTCGCGATGCTGTACCTCGCTATCTTTGGGCGGCCCCCTATGGCTTTAACAAAGTTGGCAATGGTTCGACTTCGATTTCGGGGTTGTTAACGTCTGGGAAACGCCTGACTCAACTGAATGTCCGTTTGTTGCAACAAGCTGATTTTGAAGCCCTCGATGAGTTAGATGTGGGGTTCCAGGCTGAATCGTTGGGCTGTTGGGCCAAGATGGGAGTACGGGTGAATGTGGCCATGGCCCACTATCGCAATACCATTGTGGCGGCCCTAGAAGCCGAAGGACATCAGATTTGTCCTGTTCCTCCCGGAAAACGGCGATCGCGATCGCGCAAAGCCCCGAAATCCGCCTCCGATACCCTCCACGATCGCATCGCTGAGGTACAACAGCAAAATTATCAACAAGAATGTGCAGCCATTGTCAATGCCCCGGACTTGACAGAAGCGGAGTATCGGGCCAGTAAAAAACGGCTGCTGAAACGCTCAGGCGATCGCCGGGCCTTGCGCAAATATGAACTGCATCGTCGTTATAAAGTCCCCGTCACTGAAGCCCTTGTGCAACAAGATGATCATGGGGCCTATCAGAAACTGCGTCTCCATTATTTTCTCACCGTCGGGCGATCGTTTTTACAAGAGCGCGATCGTCGTGTCGTCCAACAACTAATCGAACAAGGCCAAGGACAAGTCTTTCAACCGGACTTCAACCGATCGCAACTTGGGGCAACCATCGGCACCATGCAGCTTTTAGGGATTCACAAGTTCCTAGAAACCCCGGAACGAGAACTCTCGAACAGCGATCGGGATCTACAACAGCTGGCGGAAATTGCCCTCAAATACCGTCAAGACATCAAAACCACCACCGGCATCGGTTTAGCCAAAAACTCCACCCCCATGGTGATTCTACGGCGCTTCCTGGACAAAATTGGTTATGGCTTAACCTGTTTACGCTGTCAGCGTCGCAATAAGAAGGTGTTACGGATTTACCGTCTCGATGTCCCCCAAGATGACCGTCTGCTGATTTTCCGCAATTGGCTGGCGATCGATCAACGGATTCCGGGCCACTGCGATCGCGGTCTAACTCTCCCTGAACCCCAAGTCTCTTCTCCCAAGGTTGAGGATGATGGTTGTATTCAATTGAGTTTAGATCTCGATTAGGGGAGAAGAGGGAACAGGGAATCGATCCTGATTCCTGCCTATTGCCTATTGCCCTTTGCCTTCTTCTTCCCTGTTCCCTGTTCCCTGTTCCCTGTTCCCTCCTCCCCAAAGATATCCTTCAAGCAGTAAATCTTCACCGATAGTTTGCCAGTGAAGATCGTGCAACGGGAGGGCTTCAGTCATTTGATTGAACCCGAGATAAGAAATTGGCGTTGGGGCGGAATCGCCACCGATGAGTTTGGGGGCGATGAAGGCCATGACTTTCTGAACCATCCCTTCTGAGATGGCTTTGGCCGCTAATTGGCCGCCACATTCCCAGAGAATTGACATCATTCCTTGTTGATAGAGGTGTTCCATGACCACCGTGGGAGTTAGCTGGGGAACGGCGAGGACATTGACACCGCGATCGCGTAACTTTTGCTGAAACTCGGGTTTTGCGCCGGTTTCGGTGACGACGAGGGTGGGGGCTTCGCTGATATCCCAGAGTTTGGCTGTCTCGGGTAAGTCTAGGGAACGACTCATAACCACCCGTAGGGGGTTCCTCGATTGCTGGTTATGACAGGTGAGATGGGGGTTATCTTTGCGGACGGTGTTGCCGCCGACAATCACCGCCTCACATTGGCCGCGAAGCTGATGAACTCGTTGCCGGGCCGGGGTTCCGGTGACCCAGCGACTATGGCCCTGTTGGCTGGCGATTTTGCCGTCGAGGGTCATGGCATATTTGAGAATGCCAAAGGGTCGTTGATGGGTGATGCGGTGGAAGAAGGCTTCGTTGAGACGGCGACAGTCGGCTTCTTCGACACCGACAACCACTTCAATTCCAGCTTTTTGTAGACGGGCGATCCCTTCTCCGCCGACTTTGGGATTGGGATCGACGGTTCCGATGATGACTTTGGCTACTTGGGCTTGAATCAAGGCTTCGGAACAGGGAGGGGTACGACCATGGTGGTTACAGGGTTCGAGGCTGACATAGATGGTGGCCCCCTGGGCGCGATCGCCGGCTTGTCGTAGGGCGAAGACTTCGGCGTGAGGCTGGCCGGCGCCGGGATGGAAGCCTTCGCCGACAATGTCTCCTCCTTGGACAATCACGGCCCCCACCATGGGATTGGGGGCCGTCTGTCCCCAGGCCCGCCGGGCGAGGCTGAGACAACGCTGCATTATGGCGCGATCAAAGGCACTGGTCATAGGGGGAGAAGGGGAGAAGGCAAGAGGCAAAAGGCAAGAGGCAAGAGGCAAGAGGGGGGGGGAAAGCAAGAGGGAATCGTGAAGAATCCACTCCTAGCGCCTCCCACTGAGGGGAGAAATCAGGTCGTACCACAAGTGGCGCACCCGCTAGAATTGAGGTTAGATCTAAGGCTTTGGGAGAGGTTGTGATGGGCTTAATGGACGGGGGAGAGAGGGGACAATGGTTGGGATTGGGGGTTGGGGCGATCGCGGTGGTTGGGTTGGTTTTGGGGGGCTATCCGGTTTGGCAGTCCCCCGGATTGGCCCAGCCGGGGTCTAACTCGTCTCCTCTCGATTCTGCCGCCGAACGACAGCTTAATCAGGGGTTGCAACGGGTGCAAGAGGGTGACTTGTCGGGGGCGATCGCGGCCTTCCGGGAGGCGGTACGACTCGATCCTGAGTTTTCTCCAGGGTACTATAATCTTGGACTGGCATTGCGACAGTCGGGAGAGTTAGAACTGGCGGCTGAGGCGTTTTTGGAGGCGGTGCGGACGGATTCGGGGTTTGCTTTGGCCTATGGCAATCTTGGGGCGGTTCTCCTGGAGGTCAATAATTTACCTCGGGCGCGTCAGTATTTGCAACGGGCGATCGACTTAGATCCACGATTAGGATTTGCTCACTATAATTTAGGTTTGCTGCATTATCAACAGGGTCAGTCCGATGAAGCGTTGTCGGCGTTTCGTTTGGCTCAACGTCATACTGACAATGCTCCTGAACCGTCTTATTATTTAGGGCTTTTGTATTTAGAACGAGGGCAAATTCGACGAGCAAAACGAGCGTTACGTGAGGCAATTTCTCTGAATCCAAATTATACGGAAGCCCATTATCAACTGGGGGCAATTTTATTGGCTGAGGGAGATTTAGAGGCGGCACTCACGGCGTTTCGGGCATCTCGGGAGGCGAATCCGGGTTATGCGAATGCCTATTATGGGGCGGGGTTGGTGTTTATTCAACAGGGCAATTTAGAGAATGCGCGGGAGGTACTTCGCTATGCTCGCGATCGCTATCAGGCTCAAAATCAATCGCAATGGGTTCAACGGACGGAACAATTGTTAGAGCGTATTGATGGCCGCTAATGCAGTATTTCTTAACCGGTAAAAAATCCCCCTGAGATGAGTCATTTCAGGGGGATGGTGGCTGAAAAAGTTGCTAGAGTCTAGCCGGCGTTGAGGATTTTGGCGGCGGCGGTAATTCCCGCTCCGGGTTCGTTCCCCGCCTTGAGACTCTCCAGTGTGGCTTCGAGAGAGCCGATCGCACAGAGAAGATCGCGATCGCTGACGAAGCCTAAATGACCAATACGGAAGATTTTACCTTTGAGATGGTCTTGTCCGCCAGCGAGGGCAATGTCAAAGCGCTTTTTCATTACGGAACGGATTTGTTCGGCCTCAACTGTCGTCGGCGCCACAGCCGTCACCGCTGGACTGGCGCAGTCATCGGGACCGAGTAGAGGCAGTCCCATGGCTTTAACTCCTTCACGAGCGGCGCGTTTGAGGCGATCGTGACGGGCAAAGATGCTCTCAAGTCCTTCGGCCCGCATCATGCGTAGGGAGGCTTGTAGGGCAAAAAATAGGTTCACCGGCGGGGTGAAGGGGGTGGTGTTTTTGGCCGCATTCTTGCGATAGGGACCTAGGTCGAAATAAAACCGGGGTAGGTTAGAGGTTTCATAGGCCTTCCAAGCGCGATCGCTCATGCAGACAAAGCCTAACCCTGGAGGAATCATATAGCCTTTCTGAGACCCCGAGGCTACCACATCGAGACCCCAGTCATCGATGGGAACGCTGCAAGCCCCTAAACTGGTGACGGCATCGACGATAATTAAGGCCTCTCCATGGGCCTTAACGTGACGATTGATGGTTTCGAGGTCGTTCAACACCCCGCTGGAGGTTTCGCTATGGGTAAGGATAACCGCTTTGATTTCTTTGTTGGTGTCCGCTTCTAAGGCTTGGCGGAAGGCTTCGGGGTCGAGGGGTTGTCCCCAGTCGGCGGTAATGGTTTGGACATCGAGGTGATAGGCTTTGGCGACTTTGGCCCAGCGATCGCCAAATTTACCATTGGACCCGACTAAGACGCGATCGCCCGAACTCAGGACATTGATAATCCCGGCTTCCATGGCTCCGGTTCCACTGGCGGTGACGACTAAGACATCATTTTGAGTTTGATGCAGCCATTTGAGATCGGCTAAGACTTCCGCGACTAACTCGGAAAACTCGCCGCTGCGGTGGCCGATGGGATGTCGTCCCATGGCGGTGAGGGCTTTTTCGGGAACCGGGGTCGGACCCGGAATCATTAACATTAATTTGTCGTCCATAACACGTCGGCGATCGCTAAAGATCGCCATTATACAACTGGGACTTGCAGTTTACCGAAAAACGGGCCGGCGTCTCGGGACTTGGTTAACTGGCTTCGCGATCGCCAACCTGGGCCGTATGCTCAATAGCCTGATTCAAGGACCAACGATAGTCAACTCGAACCCCTTTCATCTGACAGGCTTGTTCGAGTCGCTTCTGCTGAGAGAGGGCTTTACGCAGCGTCATAATCAACTCATCAATTTGCCGTCGTTCCTCGGAATAGTGATTGACTGAAAACAGAGTTTGACGTTCAAGGAGTTGCAATAATAACTCGTAGTGAATGTGAGAGGGGAGGGGAAGCGGCTCCATATTAAGTCGTAATGGGTGGGGTAGATAGATAGCACAACGCTAACCGTCCAGGGGTCAACGAGCCAAAACAATAGCTATGACGTTGACCGGACATTACTCTTTATTGTAGGCCCGTAAGGGTGCGAGGCTCAATTGGCTGTCGATGAGGTGGAAAATAACTCAGCAATGGCCGCTGTGGGATCGGCTTGTCGCATTAGGGATTCCCCGACTAAGACGGCGTTGGCCCCGGCCCCGGCGACGCGATCGAGGTCAGGACGTGCAAACATTCCTGACTCACTCACAATCGCAACCCCTTTATCTTGAATCTGTTGCTGGCGGGGGGTGAGTAGGTCTACGGTGGTTTGTAGATTGACGCTGAAGTCTTCTAAGTTACGATTGTTGATGCCGATGAGTTCGATGCCATCGAGGGCCAGGACGCGATCAAATTCTTCGGCGGTATGGACTTCAACGAGGGCTGTAATTCCCAGAATTTTGGTGATTTTGAGGAAATACTGTAAATCGCGATCGCCCAATACGGCCGCAATCAACAACACGGCATCGGCCCCTTTGCCCCGAGCCTGATAAATCTGATAGGGGTAAATAATAAAGTCTTTGCACAACACGGGCAGATTGACGGCTTGGCGAGCATCCCGTAGATCGTCAAAACTCCCCTGAAAGAACTTCTGATCCGTCAACACTGAGATACAACTGGCCCCGCCAGCTTCATAGGCTTGGGCGATCGCCACCGGGTCAAAATCTTCTCGAATCAGGCCCTTACTCGGTGAGGCTTTTTTGACTTCAGCAATTAAGGCGGGGGTCGTTTTTCCCTGACGCACAGCGGCGATGAAGTCTCGCGGAGGGGGGGCGATGGCGACTTGCTTCTGTAACTCTCGCAAGGGCATATAAAGGCGCAGTTTGGCGACTTCGGTTTCTTTATGCCAAACAATCTCTTCGAGAATATTCGCCGGTTCGGCATCGGGAATCGGCACTTGATATTGACAACCCTCGGTTTTGACGGGGGGATTGGGGGAGCGACGGCGGATTCTAACCATGAAGATAGGGAACTTCGGAACTTCGGAACAGTTACCAGAACCCTTATGGTATCAGGTTTTAGCGCTGAGCAGCCAAATCATCAGAAACGAGTGATGGTTTCAAAGGGACGATGGTATGCGGATTCCGTATCTAATTCTGACGAGCCAAATCGTTATACCGCTGACGGCGGATTAATTGACATCAGGCAGGTGATATCGCCGCCGCTCAAACCACCAACCGAGGACTGTACAGGAGAGAACGACTAAGGGCAATGAAACGGCAAAACGAATGGCGGTAAAGCGCCATCCCAGAAATGAAGCTTCGAATAGCATCATTGGGACTCGACCAATTCCCGCTGCTGAAAGAAACGTGAGTACAACGCTCAATTTTGCTCGTTTTAAATGTAAGGCATGGGCGACGGGAAGGGCAATATGAAGACCACCAACCGTCGTTCCAGCGAGTAGAATTGCCCAGATGTAGGATAAAAAACTTGAGCCTCGACCCAGGTGCTTTTCAATGGTATCAGTTTTGATCCAGACGTCGAAGAGTCCAGTCAGAATGAAAACGGGCGGGAGAATTTGAAGCATTTGCCAAAAAAATGACAGGAAGTTTTGTCCGATCGCCTGTCCGGGGGCAAATCCGGCCGAGATCCCGCTGAACACCAAAATGGCGAATAATGTGCCAGTTCCCACAACCCAGAGATGCTGCTGCAAGGCTTTGACGATTTTCATGGCAACTCTCCAAATAAGAAACCTGTGGCGATCGCAACGATGAACGCGATCGCGAAACTGGTGGCGTTTCGCCAGAGTGCTAACTGAGTGCCTAGGTATTTTCTTTCCAAAGGAAAAGTGGCCACTCCCACCATCATCAACGTGGTTGAAAATGCAGAAAGAACCATGTAAAGCGCCCCCAGGTTCAGCAAGATGCCGCAAAGAGGAAAAGCGATGAATCCGGGCATAATGGAAACGGAGCCTAAGCCAATGGCGCCCATCATGGCAACCCATTTGTTGTCACCAGTTAATACCTGTACCAGGAGTGGCTCTGGAATAATATAGAGAGCGATCGAAATCAGCATGAGCATCCCGATAAATTCCGGGGCAATTTTCGAAAATCGGCGTCCGGCAATTTTTAGGGCAGATTTTGTCTTTTGGGGACTGGCTAAGAGAGAAACACCCAGAACCAATCCCGTAAACATGTAGAGGATTAACATGGTTTGATGTTTATGGATTATTGGTTAGAGCGGATTTGCCAAGGGCGTTCCGCATTGCCTGAAATTCGGTAATTCTCGGTCTTTATACCATTTTTCAAAATTCATGCCATAGATGGCCGTAGGGGCGAACCGCAAGTGGCGCGCCCTCTCCCAGTGTTGATGTATAGCAAACATATCGAAAAT
>LJZT01000137.1:933-10453 GCA_001314905.1 Phormidium sp. OSCR | reverse complement strand
CGTCGCTACCGCCAGTCATGGCGTAGACGAGTCCCTGGCGGTATTCGTGGCGGATGGGGTTTTGGCGATCGAGGTCGAGGTAATCTTGGGGAGAGATGAAATGAGGAATGGCGATCATGGTGGAATATTGTAGAACGTTGTAGGGGCGAAAAATACGCACGTCCCTACTTGAGATCATAACCGTTTGGCTTGGTTGGGGGGGCGCTCTAAGCTGATACACCTCACGTCACTTTTTCAGCACAGAGACGTTGTTCCACCCGTTCGTACTCATCCTCAAGCAACCAAAGTTTAGCCTCTTGATACGTTTCGCTAGCAAAAATGACTTGATAGTCTTCTGCGGGATCGTAAATTTGCGTTTTACCTGACTCATGGCTTAGCAAAATTAAAACGTAGGGAGGGGAAGCTGTGCGATCGATCCAGAGTTCTGTAAAGTCCCAATCTTCAGCTAGGTTTAATGCGGGGAATGACATGGTATTTATCTCTTTATTTAAGACATGAACCAATCGTTCTTGTTCCAGACGCTTTTGCATTTGCTGGGCGTTGGGGATATGTTTTGCGATGTGCTTAGGATCTGGCATAAGAGGACGATCAATGCCACTCATCTCACAGCAAAAATCATGTTATCCCTCATTGTATCCGGGTCATCGGTTTAGGTGCAATGCCTACGCCCTTGAAAATGGGATAACCCACGGTAGGGTGTGTTGCGGCTCAAACCCATGTGAACTTAAGGTAACAATTGACAAGCCGCCGCAACGCACCAGGGCTGTAATCTGGCAATTGTCTGTCATGAATTTTTCCTGTTAGCCATGAACGGGCTATCGTTTTGGCCCCAAATCGGTGCGTTCCGGCTCGCTGGATTGTGTTGCTAAAATCCAAGAATTGAACGAAGCCGGAACACACCCTACCGCCACTCTGGGGCAATTTTGTGCGTTATGTCGAGCCTTGGAATTGACGGACTCAGTTCCATGATTCCCAACTCATGCACTCTATGACTCCCCGTCTCTCAAGCTAGATTTAGCAAGTTTAGGCTTGTCGGCGTCGAATCCGAGTAGACACAAGACCAATTAACAGGAGAGCCGCTGCTGAAGTCGGCTCAGGAACCGAGACATCATTACTATCATCTTTAACAAACCGTGCCACTAAAAAGGCAGAAGACGCTTTATGCTCTTCCGTAATAAACGACGACACGGGAGACAGTCCATCTGTTGTGCTACTAAAGCCCAGCAATTCCAAACTATAGTTAAAACCATCTTTCAAAAAGGTTTTGCTGCTGAAGGCACTGGTAAAGTCAATTTTGTCATCACAGGGAGTACCGCTAATTTGGAACTCAGGACAGGTTCCAGCGGAATTTGTCGTTTCATCAATAGTGAAACTATAGTCGAAACCCTGGGTAACTCCATCAATTGCCATTGACAGTTGTAAATCTGCTCCTGATGCGGCAGTTCCTCCCCAAACCGGGAAATTCAAATGAGTGAGTTCGCCAATGACAAAGTTACTACCACTCGATATAGATAACGAGTTCGAAGCACTGTTGAAGTCGAAACCACTTTGACCAGCAGTGGTGGCTGGAGAACCCCAACGAACCTGATTGGTTCCGGTTCCATTGAAGGTAGAGGTTCCTTGAATATTGTCCCAGGTGCCGCTGATGTTATCGACGGTGAAGGAAACGGCTTGTGCGGGGTGGCTTGATAGGAGAGCGAGTCCTGCTGTAGCACAGAGGATACTGAGAGATTTGGTAGATTTAAAGGAATGAAACATGGTGATTTTCCTATTGACTGCGAATTTGGCTGAAGATTAACTTCAGTAATCATTATATCTGTTTTTTCGTATTATTTTTTGCTTCAGATGTATCTTCATTAAATCTTCATGAATTATGTAACAACATTTAATTTTATAGGCTTGAGTATCAATGTTGACTATTTTTTTTGGATTGACATAACCTAATTCCTGATGAATGCTTTAAATCTTTCTATCTTGAACTGAAAAATTCTAAAAACGATTCAGTCTCCACAAAGAACACTACAATATTTGAGACAATATTTGTTTCTGTGACACCACCCAAAAGAACAATATGTGTTTGCAGTAACACTCGATCATTTTCAAGCACAAATGCCTTAGATTTTCTATTTTTGTTCCACTCATTAACACGTTCAAGACTGGGCATACGCTCAAATTCAAATGATGATGATAGACCAATCATTGAGCACTCAGTACCCGCTTCTTGATTTGAACAGGCTTCTAAGCTTAATAAGGAAGTGAAGCTCCCAGATCTTATTAAAAAAAGAGTATTTGTTTCTCGCCGGTAGAAAAACTCAGCACGATCCAAGATGGTATTTATAGCATTAGTGCTGACATTACTATAAATTCTTGAGCCTGATTGGGAAATTAACCTCTCGCTATTCTCCCCAAGCGAGCTTTGTTCTGACACAGAAGTACGATTGGCGACAATTGATGGATGTTCCACCGCCTCAGCATGGGTCATACTAGAACTGACCCATCCTAATCCCAGGAGCAAGGATGTCAAAGAAACTGCCAGTTTCGTTTTGGACATTTTATGATTGAACATGACTCAGTCTGTGACAATAATGAGACAAGTAATTGTGCAATAGAAAAAGCAACTTTGTTGATGCTATAGCCATCCTAAATCATTTGTAGATTTTCGATCTGGCTATAGTAAGGGTTTAGGGGTGTTGGTCTTTTCGCGACTCATCTAGGATTTCTATACAGCATGAGATTTATCTCCACTAACCAATATACCTGATTTAGGTTTTAGGTGTCAAGAACAAGTCTTGTTCTAACTGAAATGCGATAATTTTTATTACCTTCAAGCATCATTCAAAAAACCGTAGGGTGGCCAAAACACAGTCAAAACACAGTAGAGGTAATTAATTGCTCACCCTACAACGGTAACTCTTAAGGAGTTGTTGCAGCCGGAGGCGCAAAACCAGGATCGGGACTTCCTGCCACGGGCGGAGGTGTACTTGCAGACGAACTCGACAATCCCTTGAGTTGGATATTATCGATCGCGACAACACTTCCCGTCTGACCGCTCAAGGCTCCTAGGCTAAAACGAACTGAACTCAGATCGTCACTTGATGGCAGGAATTCACCATCGTAAAGAACGTTACCGTTGACAATTAACTTCCACCGGTCGGATTCAAAGTCCATTTCCGTTTCAACTTGATTAACGCCGTTCAAGTCAAAGGTTCCAACTCGTCCGAATGGGAATAGGCGGACACTTCCATCGGGGTGGAAATAGATATTTCGGACACCGGGAGTATCGAGAAGGACCGTCATTTCCTCTCCGTTTAAGCGAACTGGGTCTAAATCGAAAGAGAGGGAATATCGATCAAACCCTGCCCCTACATCGAGTTTGACTTGGTCGTAGCCAGACTGGTCATCTGTAAATACTAGGGGACGATTTTCCAAACGACCGGACGACTGTTCGATAGTTGGGTCGCCAAACACGACTTCGGAAACGGTATTAGAACTATTGCTAGCAAGAGGTTGTTGTCCCAGAGCCTGACTTGATTCGTCAAAGGTAATGTCGTACAATGTCGTGGCGTTTGAGGTTCCCGGCGAACTCGCAGGCTGACTTTCAGACACGAACGCCAGACCTCGAAAGGTTCCCAGTTCGGGAACGGCGGTCAAGGCTCCCGTTTGCAAATCGACAGTGTAGGAATTGGGTTGTCCGGTGGCGTATAAAATGCCGTTATCATCAAACGCTAATCCTTGAATATTCAGGAATTCGCCCTTGGCACTGATGGTTTTAGAGCTACCCGTATTCGGATCGATTTCTATCAACGCTCCGTCGCTCATGTCGATGCTGTACAGTTTGCCAGAGGGGGCCATCGCTAAACTTTGTAAACTCGATCGATCAAGAGTCGCAATTTCAGACGCCGTACCCGTTTGCGGGTCGATGCGGAACAGAGCGTCACCGCCAATAAAGCCACTCCCTGACGTATCATGAATGGCATAGAGATTTCCATCGGAGGCATGAGTTAAACCGCGAATACTGGCTCGAACTCCACCAAAATTGTTGTTGAAGGTGGACACCACTTGGCTCGTCCCGTCCTTGGGATCGATTTGAATAATTTCCCCAACAGAGGAATTGACATTGGCGATGGTCAGTAATTTATCCTGACCGTCGCTCGTCAGAGAATTGAGATTGCTAAATCCCGTGCTTCCGAGAGATTCGCTGACTCCGGTTTCTAAATCGATGCGAGTCAGTTCGCCTGTCCAACTGACGCCGAAAGCGTGAGACTTTCCACCGCTGGAGATCGGATCCGAACCCGAAGTCCCAGAACTATTTTGCTCAACTGGAGCATAAACGGCAGTCCAATAGTTACCAGTATCGTAGTGCGGGACTGGATTGGTGCGACCGCCAAAGAGATGCACTTTATCCTCGGCATCTAATGCCATATCAAGGGCGTGGAAGTGATACGAGTCGCTATGGTGTCGTAACTCTTCTTTAATATCACTTTGCCAAAGTGCCTTTCCAGAACTAGATAGCTTTGTTAGCAGGTCTGACTTAGAGCCATAACTTAGGAAATAAATGCTACCGTCAGAGGCAAACTCAATGTCAGACCCATAAAGAAATCCATCTCCAATTTCTCCTTCAAAAGTCCAGGCATGAGAACCGTTGGCATTGACTTTAATCAAGTATTCGTTGTAGTCAACTGCTCCTGTGACATAAACATTGCCCTCAGAATCCTGAATCGCTTTATATGCCCAATCTCCGCCAGGATGATCAGAACTTTCAAGAAGAGAATTATAAACTTCCAGAGCCTTTTCCTTGAGAGCGGTGGGAACTGAATCATACTCATCAGGATTTATAGCAAAACGATTAACTTGCGTCTCTGTATGAATTAGACCACCGTTGCCAGTATCCAGCGAAATTTCTGAGAACCGAGAGCCAGATGAAAAATCACTACTGTGAATAATCAGACTGTCATCCTTAACAGCTACGTGTTCTACAACAAGCGGTTGGTCTATATTTTTCTCCCAAAGCAAATCGCCACTCGGACTCACCTTTTGAACTTTAGGATCGTTATAATCACCCAGAACCACATAAAAGTTTCCTTCTGCGTCCACGGCAGAACCAGAGCTTTTATCGCCCATTTGATATGACCACTCGCCATCAAACTCCCAGAAGGATTGCGCTTGGTAGTTTAATTCTGGTTTGTCGTCATCCCAAAGTGTTAGTTCAGTCTGTACGGAGTCACTCAGAGTGTAGGCACTATCTTGCGTGACCTCAAAAATCAAGTTTTCTGTAGACTCAACCTCTGAGTCATCGATTGAATTAACGGTAACAAGTGCAGTCGAGCGACCCGCAGGAATCGTAACCTGTCCCGACAATTCTCGATAGTCCTCACCGCTTTGAGCAGTCCCTTTCACAGTGTAGTACACCGTCTCAGCCTTGCTGTTGTCACCCCCGCTTCGGTCAACCCAGAAAAGTCCTTGATCACGGCCTTCAATCATGTCAGGCGCAAATGGACGTACGCTAATCACAGACGGCGGTTGCTCATCGTCATAAACCGTGATTGTTGCCGTGGTATTGCCACCAAGCTTATAGTCCGGACGATTTGTGACCTCAAAGATTACTTGCTCAGTACCGTCATAAGTTGAATCATCCGGTGGATTGAACAGGAACGTTTGATACGCTCGACCGGCTGGAATATCACCAGTACCTGTGGTGACTCGATAAACATTTCCATCCTTGTCGAGGTACGACATCTTGTAATAAATCGTTTCCGCTTGGCTATTATCTCCGCCTGTCCGCGACACATGGATTTGAGCTGGACGCGAGGGTTCGCCTTCTGTGACCGTCTCGCTAACCACTCCAACTCCAATTGTTGACAAAGGTTGTGGATCGTTATCGAGAATCGTAGCTGTTCCGCTGGTGGTGTTACCAAGCTCATAGCTCGGATCGCTCGACACGCTGAACGTGACACCTTCCGTTCCCTCATAGGTCGAATCGTTCTGTGGCTGAACCGCAACCTTTGCACTCGTCTCACCCGCCGGAATCGTCACCGTACCGGATAGATAGGTATAATCATCGCCGTTCGTTGCTGTACCACTAACGGTGTAGTACACGGTCTCGGCTTGGCTGTTATCACCACCACTGCGAGTAATCTCGAATACCGCCGGATTTGGTGATTCATACCACGCCGTTTCCGCTGCTATATCGTCAGCCACCGTAACATTCAAAGTTGATTTCGGCGGTAGTTCGTTATCGAGCAGCGTCGCCGTTCCTGATACGACTTCACCCAGCTTGTAGCTCGGATCGCTCGTTACTACGAACTCGATGCTCTCCTTGCCGTCATACGTTGAGTCATCAAACGGAGTGTAGCTTAAGCGAACGCCACTGTAACCAGCTGAGATGGTTGTAACTCCCGTCTGTGTCCGATAAACATTGCCGTCCTTATCTTTCAGTTTGACGGCATAACGCACCGTTTCCGGCTGACTGTTGTCACCACCACTGCGACGGATGATGAATTTCGCCGGGTCGGTCGGCTCACCTTCTGCCGTCTCGGTCGCTATGCCATCGTCCACCTCGACCGTAATCGTCGAGACGGGTTTTGTGTCATTATCTTCGATTACAATACTATCTTGAACACTTGAGCCGAGAGTGTAGTGACTACTGCTCTGAACTCGGAACGTGACAGTCTCCGTACCTTCATAGCTTGAATCATCAACCGGAGTAACCGTAACGATCGCCTCGGTTTCACCTGCCGGAATTTGGGTCACACCAGACAGATAGGTATAATCTGCTCCATTCACAGCAGTTCCAGCAAGGCTGTAGTACACCGTTTCTGCCTGACTATTATCGCCTCCACTACGAGTAATTCGGAATTGCGCTGGAGTGTTGCCCGCTTCATAGGCGGTTGTATTGATCGCGCTCACGTTCAGAATCGACTTCGGCGGTGCGTCGTTATCCAATAACGTTGCGCTACCCGTTATCTGCCCGCCTAGTTGGTAATTCGGATCGCTCGTCACCTCAAAGTGAATGCTCTCCGTACCGTCGTAAGTTGCATCATCCGTCGGCGCAAAGGTGACGATCGCTTGCGTCGAGCCAGCAGGGATAACCTGGGTACCAGCAATTGTGTCGTAAACGTTTCCGTCTTTGTCGCGTAGAACGATGGAGTAGCGAACCGATTCATCCTTTGTATTGTCTCCTCCGCTGCGATGAATCACAAATTTTGCGGGGTTATTGGGTTCCCAAGATTTTGTTTCTGCCGCTTCATCATCGAGCGTGGTAACGGTAATGTTCGACACTGGTTTAGGATCGTTACTGGCAATCGTTGCAATACCCTGTACGATACTACCCAATTTATAACTGTCATGAGATTCAACGCGGAAGACAACATTTTCTAGCTCTTCATATTGCGTATCGTTGAGTGGATTGATGCTAACAGTCGTGCTCGTTTGTCCAGCGCGAATAGTTGTCACACCTGATAGCTCGGTATAGTCCTGACCATTCTCAGCCGTTCCGCTGACGCTGTAATAAACCTCCTCGTCTTTTGAGTTATCGCCTCCGCTGCGATTAATGACGAAGGTTGCTGGGTCGGCAATTTCCCAAGCTTCTGTTTCTGCTGCTTCTCCATCTAAAGTGCTAACCGTGATAGTTGATGGCTGCTTGACTTCTCCTAATCCGCTGAGCAATAAGGAGAAAGCTTGATGTTCGTTCGTCAGATTTCCAGTATTTCCAACATAAACGGTGTAAGTTCCGGCCACCGGGTTATCAATCAAAACTTGTTCGACATTATCTAGATCGTTACGGTTATTGCGTTTGGCTGCTGCACTTGGGTTATTTGGGTCTAACGTCCAAGGACGATGCTTGTTGCCGTTGGGATCGATAATCCACAAGTCAAGGTCATTGACAAGCTTTTTAAAGGATGTGTCTTCCCATAGCCCTTCGCTAGATGCTTCAGGATCGGTCCAGACCATCGTTGCTTTTAGAGGCTGACTTCCATCACTCGTGACTTGATATATCTTTTCATCACCGCTGTGGGTTGCTTCAATAGTTTTAACGACCTCTGCGTCCTTAGACTGCGTAATATACTGCGCTGCTGCTGCGCCATCTAGAACACCCCAGCCGTAAATGTAGTCTGGCCCAATGGCCCCAGCGTCCTTCGCAGTATGGAGAAGAATACCTTTCAGCGTTGCACTTAGTGGATTGTCGCCATTATATAAATCTCGATAATGTTGTGTGAGTAACGCAGCTGTTCCTGTCGCATTCGGCGCGGCCATCGATGTTCCTGACTTACTTACATAGTCATCATCCGAGCCGCTGTCTGAGGAGTTGAGGCCATGACCATTAGCAACCAGATCGACTCCAATCCGCCCGTCATCGGTACTGCCCCAGCCAGAAAAGGATGTCATTTGAACATCGTTTGAATCAAATGGATCCTTAGTGATGTCCTTAATTGCACCGACCACCAATGTATTTTTCGCTGTCTGACCACCATTACTCAGAGTTCCGTATCCAGCATCACCACCATCCTTTTCTGGAGCATATGTTGCTGCACTGCTGGCGGAAAGATAATACCAACCTGCTCCATTCCAGCTTGATAGGCCAGTATCTTCCGAGAGGTAAGTCAGGTAGTGCGTCTGCTCATTGAGAAGCTGATTCGTCCCGGCTCCTGGCGGTCGGTACCACATCGCATTAAATTCATCGCCGCGATCGTTACCCGCAGACCAAACGCTCAGTAGTTCTGGATTTTCGTATAACACTCGATCCAGGTGACGAGATGTCCAGGAGTAGGATCCAAACATTTGACTAACGTCATCTGAAGTTGCTCGATCGCCATACCAGACATAGAACTCATCCATGTCAAGCTTCGTTTGTACTTCATCTGACCAGTTCTGAACCCTGTCAAAGTTAGAAATTAGCCAACCCGAAATTTTTCCATGTGAATGATTGGCTAGCGTTAAGCCAGTCTTCGCTTCCTTCTCAATTTCACTAATGATGTCCCCGTAGTAGTCGTAGCTGATTACCTCGGCAGCACTCGCCATACCGCGTGCATCAGCTTCAATACCGGCTCCAATTATCGTTCCAGCAACGTGCGTCGCGTGCGAACTGTAGGATATTTTATCCTGTACATCCTCGCCATAACTCACCCGGTCTAGCATTTCTTGGTGAGTCCCACGGACCTTGCCACCATCCCAGACACCCACAGTCACATCACTCCCATCTAACTCTAGGCCAAGGCCACCGCCTTCCCAAAGTTGATCGGCATTTGTTGTGTCAGCAGCGGCGAGATTGGAGTGCGAGCTTTGAAAATCAATTAGGTCTGGGCTTTTACCGCCAAAGAACCAACTGCCGTCTTCCAGTTGAATTGGGTTATCAAGAAACTCAAAATCTGGCGTTAAGGAAATTGGGGACGAAACTGGTTTGGACAGTTCTGGTTGAACACCCACTGGAGGTTCAGGGTCTTCAGGAGCTTCAGGCTCTTCGGGTTGCTCGTTAACTGGAGGTTCAGGGTCTTCAGGAGCTTCAGGCTCTTCGGGTTGCTCG
>LJZT01000137.1:0-923 GCA_001314905.1 Phormidium sp. OSCR | reverse complement strand
AGCTTCAGGCTCTTCGGGTTGCTCGTTAACTGGAGGTTCAGGGTCTTCAGGAGCTTCAGGCTCTTCGGGTTGCTCGTTAACTGGAGGTTCAGGGTCTTCCCCCTTGGCGTGGCTCACCAGCTCTTGACCTAATTCAGTCTCGCGCCAGTCAGAACCTTCAATTAAACTACCCATTCCTGGTGCGCTTCCTGTTGCACCCTTGACTTGAAAGATGACATCGTTATAGTCCCTGTCGCTACTTCCATCGGCTCGAATATCCTCAAAGACAAAGGTATTCCCATCCCCAGTCACATCCGCAATTTGACCTAGATGAAACTCATCGTCGGGGTTAGCCGTAGCCAGGGAGAACAGAGGACGTTGTGCGCCGCCAATGCTGGGATTCCCCACAACATCCGAAACCTGACCTTTGGGAACCAGCATCACCCCAAACTTGTCTCCGGCGGTCATGTTGACAGTTTTAACGCCTTGATAGACACCACTGTTATGGTCTTTTTCTCCCATCAAAGACCCGGTAAACCGTGCAGCCTCATCGGGGTCACTAATCACAATATGACCCTGTTCCGAGTTACTGGCGGCGCGATTGACGGCTTCGGTGATGAAGTCTTCGACGCTCTCAAACTCCATTTCCTCTAGGCCGGCCAGGCTGAAGAAGGCCACTTCTCCCTTATAGCCACCACCGTCAAACAGGAAGTCTACGCCGACTTGACCACTCTCGCCAACGGTGAACACACCACTGTTGAAGCTGGGAAGTTCAAAGGTTAGAGGAATTTCATCGTCTTCGGTTTCGTCTTCGTCGAGTTCGTCGTCGCTGTCAGCAATTTCGTCGTCATCGCTGTCATCCGAGTTTTCTACGTCGTCGGCCACTTCATCATCACTGTCATCTGAGTTTTCTACGTCGTCGGCCACTTCATCGTCGCTGTCAT
>LJZT01000140.1:9636-9994 GCA_001314905.1 Phormidium sp. OSCR | reverse complement strand
ACCTTCGCCTTATCCTTAAACAACTGAATCGTCGGGGTTCCAATCACCCCAGCCGCCTCAGCAATCTCGGGGTCTTCCTCGATGTCAATTTCCACGTAGTGAACCCGGCCCTCATACTCATCAATCACCTGGTCAAAAATCCCCTTGAGGATATGACAAGGGCCACAGGTAGGGGCGACATATTTGACAATCAGCAGGCGATCGCTCTCATGGTATAACTTCCGCAGCGCATAACTCCCCCGGTGACGGGTATTGTTGATGTCGTAGGCTTCAGCCGGGTCCACCGCCGCTTCCGGTTCCGTCTCCGTCACCTCAGCGGCCTGTTGCTCCTGGTGGAACTCCGTCGTGAGTCCCTTCT
>LJZT01000140.1:0-9628 GCA_001314905.1 Phormidium sp. OSCR | reverse complement strand
AGCCAACGTTCCGCTAACATGGCTCCCATACAGCCAGTTCCTGCGGCGGTAACCGCTTGACGGAACTCATGGTCTTGGACATCTCCCACGGCGTACACCCCCTCAACGGAGGTTTCAACGGAACCGTTGCGGGTTTTCACATAGCCGACTTCATCCAAGTCAATCTGTCCTTGGAAAATCTGGGTGTTGGGAGTATGGCCAATGGCGTAAAATAAGCCCTGAACCGCCAAGGTTCCCGTTTCCTGGGTTTGGCTGTTGATCAGCTTCACCCCCTGCAACTTGCCATTGTCCCCGTAGACATCCGTGGCCTGGGTGTTCCAATGGACTGTAATCTTGGGATGGTTCAAGACACGGTCTTGCATGGTTTTACTGGCCCGCATCTCATCGCGACGTACCAACAGATGGACATGAGTGCCATATTTGGTCAGGAACACCGCTTCTTCGGCCGCCGTGTCGCCACCCCCAATCACCGCCAGTTCTACATTCTTGAACTGAGGGGCCGCCCCGTCGCAAATGGCACAGGCGGACATCCCACTGTTCCAGAAGTCCTCTTCATGGGGGAGATTCAGCCGCTTAGCCGTAGCCCCCGTGGCGATGACGATGCTGTGGGTTTTCAACTCTCGCTCGTCGGAGCGAACCGTGAAGGGCCGCTGACTTAAATCCACCGAGGTGACATCTTCGGTATAAAGTTCAGCCCCCCAACGGACGGCCTGGGCCTTCATGCGATCCATTAATTCCGGACCAGTGATACCATCGGGGAATCCTGGGTAGTTCTCGACGTCTGTGGTGGTCATCAACTGTCCACCGGGAATCCCGCCCATTTGATAGCCTTCAAATACCACCGGCTTCAGGTTGGCTCGGGCGGCGTAAATGGCGGCGGTATAGCCCGCTGGCCCCGAGCCGATAATCACTAGGTTTTCAATGGCTGTTTCGCTCATGGGATTTATGTAAATTCATAATGACTATGATTATTAAATGATAGTATAGGCTGGACTAACGAACCCATACTATTCTCTGGGAGAATCCCCCCATTCTCTTTAGGCTAACGAACATTCACGTAATTCTTAACCCTTTTTTTCCATGACTGCTTCCCACACCGCTCCCCACCTGCTTCTCCATGAAATGGCCTTGTCCTTGGATATTGACAAGCTGGCCAATATTTTCGCCAATGTGGAGAATTTACTGATTATCCAAGACCTCGATGGCGTGTGCATGGGGTTAGTGAAAGATCCTCTCAGCCGCCAGATGGATTTGGATTACGTCCGGGCCACGAAAGCCTTTGACGGCCATTTCTTTGTCCTGACCAATGGGGAGCATCTGGGGCAGCGGGGAGTCAACCGCATCATCGAAAAAGAGACCGAAAGCGCCATCTATACGCGCCAGGAACGGCTCTATTTACCGGGTTTGGCGGCGGGAGGCGTTCAGTGGCAAGACCGGGATGGAGAGGTCTCTCATCCGGGGGTGAGTGAGGCGGAGATGAGCTTTTTGCAGGAGGTCCCGCAACGGATTCGCCACTGTTTACAGGAGTTCTGTCAGGCTCATGAGGCGGAGATCCCCGGACAGGTTCGGCATTTGATTGAGGCGGCGGCGTTGGACAATGTGGCCTCGCCGACGGCCAATTTGAATGTGTTTTATGAGCGGCTGCGCGATCGCACCTCAACCTATGTGGCCCTTCAGAAGAGGATGCAGGGCTTAATGGAGGAACTCCTAGCCGATGCCGCGAAACAAGGCTTAGAGGACTCGTTTTTTGTCCATTATGCCCCCAACCTAGGACGGGATGAGCAGGGCATGGAAATTGTCCGTTTTGCTAAACCCGGCGATTCAGGAACCACAGATTTTCAGTTTATGATTCGCGGCGCAATTAAGGAAGCTGGGGTAGTGGCCCTGTTGAATCGCTATTATCACCGTCGTACTGGGAAAGCGCCTCTGGGAGAGGATTTTAGTGTCCGTCAGGCTCCCAAACAGGAGGATGAGTTGTTAGATCTGGTTCAGGCGAATTTTGACCCACAACTGATGCCGACGATTATTGGTGTGGGGGATACGGTCAATAGTACTGTTGAGGGTGAGGGCGATGAGCGGACTGTGCGCCGAGGGGGGAGCGATCGCAACTTCCTCCAGTTGATTCAAAACCTGGGACGACGGTTGAATAAGGGCAATTTAACGGTCTATGTCGATAGTAGTGGCGGCGAAGTCAAGAACCGCAAAGCCGTCGAAGTGGAACTGCAACAGCGCAACGGTCAAGAGGTTCCGGTGGTGGTGTCGGGTCCCGGAGATGACCGCGATACCGAGGACCCGTTGACCCTCAATGTGGTCTTTCGGGGGGGTCATGAACAGTACAGTCAGTTCTTCCAAACGGTGGCCGAGGCCCGCCGGGAAATCGCCCGCAATCAAGGTCTTAGCTAACCGTCGCGCCAATCCAGTTTAGGTAAGCGGCGGACCCGGTTTCGATGGGGAGGGCGATGATTTCGGGAACGTCATAGCTATGGAGTTCCTGAACTCGCTCTTGCAGGGGTTGGAATTGGCGACGGTGGGTTTTGATGACCAGTTGCCATTCTTCGTCGTCTTCGATGTTACCTTCCCAGGTGTAGGTGGACTGGACGGGAAACCGGGAGACGCAGGCGGCGAGTTTCTCTTGGACGAGGGTGCGGGCGATGGTGTGGGCCTCGTCGGCGGAGGCGGCGGTGACGAGGATGATGAGAGTGTCAGACATCGGGGTGGTTATGGGTAATGGATAACTGAACAATTGTGGTTGGGTTCGGGGGGGTCGTCGTAAGGGATTGAATGTTTCATTCTGCAAGGAAACCCGTAACTATCGTATGATGCGTATCATAGGATGGGGAGCCAAATTCTGAAATCAGGTTTGGGATGTTTTCGAGGCGGATTGTGGCTGTTCCATCGGGATTGACCTCGTAAACCCATTGGCTTTCCTCACATGAGGATGAGCGGATGGGTGCGATCGCTTCAGGAAATTGCCCCTCTCGACGAGCCTGGTCTTTAATCTGTTGCAGGTTTTGGCTGAGTTCTAAGGCAAACTGAAGTTGCTGGGGTCTAACCCACCACTGAAATAGGACTTCTCCCCTCTCAACATCATTGATAAAACTCCAGTGAGTCGCTGGAATGACCTCTAACAACTCTTGAGGGGTTAAACGGCAGATATCTAGGGTTTGCATCTCCCCGAGTAACTGATTTTCTAGTTTCCAGACTTCGGCGGCGATCAGGTTTAAGTAGGGTCTGGCTAACAGCCAGAGAAGCTGAACCATGGGAGATGCGTCTTCTACAATAATATTGTCGGTCCAGGCTAATGAATAAAAGTAGGTTTCAAATTGCAAGTTGAATACGTTTGAGGTTTGATGAGTGGCGATCGCCTGTTCAAGTTTTGGAGCGATTGTCTCGGGAAGATAGTCTAATTGACGACTGAGGCTGAGAAGATTTTTGTAATTTCTCTCCATGGTAGTCTGAGATAGCAAATCGGGATTCTTTTCTAAAGAATTGTTCAGATTTAAGATCGCCTTAAAACTCGCCTCAGCTTGATTGATTTCGCCAGCTTGGTGATGCTCAAGGATTCTCAGCATCATGAGTTGAGATAGGCGGTTTAGGAGCGACAAGTTGGGAAATTGTGTTGAAAAACTGAAGTTTCGGACATCATAGGGAAGTCCTAAATCGAGGGTTTCGTCTTGAGCCAGGCGATCGCGGATTTGGCTGAGTTCAGCTTGGTTCTGATTGAGATAGCGTTGTAGGTCTTGGGGAATATCGGGGACGCGGCGATCGCCTGACTCAAAGACTTGCCGTAGATAGCGATCAAGACGATATTGAAGCTGGTAAACATCAGAACTCTCGGCCCATTCTTCTAATTCTAAGGCGAAGGAACTTGGCTCTCGGGGTGGAAATTCTTGGTACATATTTTCCGAGTATTGGTCTCGGTTAGCTAAGGCATCTCGACTCGTGGTATTAGCTAAAAATACCCCAATGAGCCAGCCAGGAATTAGGACGACATTGGCAATAATTAAGAAACGATATTTCCAGAGTTTTGGCTTCATTTAGTCTGACCTCCCGGTTGGCTCTTCATGGCGGCAAAATGTTCTAAGAGCAAGCGATGGCTGAAGATATAGCCACCCCCCATTTTTTGCAGAAAGATGCAGGACGTTGCATAATCGAGAAAGTGGGCATAGTTCCAGGGAATGCGATTTTGTGATCGCAATAGCAGTCGGAGTAAACCATGTTTGAGAACCGCAATTCCACCACTGGCAAATCCTACACCAATCCCTAAAGCAAGTCCCGCTAAGATAGATTCCCCAACCAGTCCAGCTAGGGTTCCCAAAATAACCATCGCCGCTGTTCCTAAAATTAGGCTATTGTGTAAGGCTTGCCAAATCCCCTGATTTGGCTTGGTTGTCCGGTCAACATCCGTTCCGGTGAAACCACCAATCAGAAAAGCAATAAGTCCTCCCAAAAGTTGAACGATAAGTGCTAAGGGAATCCCTAAGATGAAGGGAGCTAAAAATCGAGCTAAGTTAGGATTAGCGCTGGTACTAAACCCAGGATGATTCGCTAATGCAATAAATACATAAAACATAGAAAATGCACCGAAAAGAACACCAAAACCCAAGCCCCAGAGCATCCCATCTATCAGTTTTTCTTTTGCCCAAAACCAAGACCACTGAATTTTATTGTACGGGGTAATGGGATTTTTAGCTACTACCAAAAACAGAATGGCACTAGCGGCATAAATTACAGACAAGAAGGGCAGGGCTTCCTGATCACCAAAAACTAGATAGGATTTTTTGTAAATTATCCAATCCTCATAAAAACGAGTGGCTTGTAGTCCGAGGAGGACTGCGATCGCCCCGGTGACAGCGCTATAACTAAAGACCCCGAGAGGAGAGAACACTCTGGGTCCAAATATTTGACGGAAGACGGCCCAACACACTGCACTAACAAATCCTAAAACCGCCCCAGTTATTGTTGTTATAAAAAATGAAGAAAGACCAATTTCAAACAGAAAAAAAGTTGCGGAATTGGGCAGTATTATTGAAAAAGTCACACCAACCATTGCACCTAGAATAGAGAAAAGCTTGGCATTATATTCAAATTTGTGAGACTTGCGGCTTAACCAACTCCGTTGAATCCCCTCAATTAAAAACACCGTCTGAGAGTCTTTAACTAACTGGCGAGCCAACTCACTGAGCCAATGTTTGGTTTGCTGATCCTGATAAGGCTTGTCAGCAACGCGCCGAACCAGCATTCGTTGAATATAGGTGTCAAATAAATGCTGACGTCGTTCTTCGGGGGTGACGGTTTCTTGGAGTTCAGAGGCGGACATCCCCTGATACGCCAGGGACATGATACTCAGCATCAATGGCGATCGCGCCAGTTCTTGTAGGCTTGAATCCTCCTCTATGATTTGAGCGATCGCCGCGAGATCTTCGCCAGAATTTAAAAAATACTGTTTAACCTGTTCTGGGGTTAACGGTTGCAGACAAATTGCGCCTTGAAGCTGTAAACGAGTCTGGAGAGCTTCGTAATCGCCAATACGGCTACAGACAATTAGATCCGTTTGACCATGATCTTGATAAAATTGGTTGATGGCCTCGACACAAGACTCGCGATTTGTGGGATTGACTTCATCCAAGCCATCAAGGAGTAATAATAGTTTCTGCTCCTGAAGCCAAGTTTTGGCAATTTCGCGGCGAACCTGGTATTTTCTGTTGAGTTCGTCCACCAACCAGGCGGCGATCGTCTGTCGTTTTCCAGGACAGGATGACAGATTGAAAATAACAGGAATCGCTAAATTTACATCATATTTAGCTCGTTCAATCAACTCCCGAGCAATTTCTAAGAGCGTGGTGGTTTTCCCCGAACCAGGAGCGCCTAAAATCAACAAACTTCGTGATGCACCTAAGTCATCAAATTTGGCGATCGCTCGGGTTTCTGGAGGTAACAGATCCGACGTATCCTGACTGCGCCAGAGGAGACTCCAGGGGCGATCGAGTAGATCGTCACGGGAGTCTAAACCCAACTCCAGAGCGACACGACGTTGTAAGGAGGTTTCGAGAACCCCCTCAATCCAATAATGACTAACTTTATCGAGTAAAACTTGACGGTTACGATAGTCTTGTCTTAGGGGTGGTGCGGGCGATCGCAACCTGGTACGGGGGGATTCTAAAAGAATTTGATAAACGGGGAAGGCTTCACTGATATTCTTGAGTTCTCGCAAGCCTAAATAGGTCGCCTTGACAGATAATGTTTTTTTGACCTCATCATAAACAGTTTTCGACAAACAAATTCCTCCCGGTTCAGCCTGAGTTTGCAGACGAGCCGCAATGTTAACCCCGTTGCCCATAATATCATTATCTTTGAGGTAAACATTGCCTAAATGAATACCAATGCGATGATTTAAAACATCTTCATCCGAGAGAGATTTTGACTGGTTTGTCAACTTTTTCTGAATCTCCAAAGCACAAGCCACCGCTTGCAAGGCATTGTCAAAGTACATTAACAATCCGTCTCCTGTCGATTTGAGAACCTGGCCCTGCTTCTCTTCACAAATTTGCCTCATTAACAGCAAATCTCGCTCGACTAACCCTAGGGTTCGCTCTTCATCAGCGGCCATTCTGGCACTAAACCCCACCGCATCACTAAAGACAACAGCCGCCAGGATTCGTTGTGGATCTGGCAAAGTGCTTTGATGGTCATTCATGGTTATCACCTGGGTACGCAATCTAGGACTCAGAACATGGCGACAGAACAGGTCAAGATGGCTCATTGAGGATCTAGAGTCTTGACCCTGCATCCCCCCAAACACATTCGAGGCTGTGCTGCTGCTTCCCACTGATTTCGTAGATGTGGTTATTGTACGGCCGGTTATGGGGCCGCTTTTCTTATATATTGGGCGTGTTCACCCTTACTGTTTGAGGCGGAGTTGCGACGATGCTGTATCCCGTTGTCTGGCGCGATGATCGCGTGGCGCTAATTGACCAAAATCGATTACCCCGAGAATTAACCCAAGTCGAAATTCGCCGCAGTGATGACATGGCGATGGCCATCAAAACCATGATTGTCCGGGGTGCGCCTGCGATTGGGGTGGCGGCGGCTTATGGGATGTATTTGGGGGCGCGGGAAATTGAAACCCGCGATCGCACGGCTTTTCTCGAACGCCTCGAAGCGGTGGGCCAGATGCTGCGGGAGACTCGTCCGACAGCGGTTAATCTCTTTTGGGCCATTGAGCGGATGTTGAAGGTGGCCCGCACCACCCCTGGAAGCGTCGAACAGGTGCGTCAAACCCTGTTGGAGACGGCTAAAGCCATTAATGCTGAGGATATCGAGACTTGTCAGGCGATCGGCGATCGCGGCTTAGAGGTCCTCCCGAACCAACCGGGTAAACTACGCCTGTTGACCCACTGTAACGCCGGTGCGTTGGCAACGGCGGGGTATGGAACGGCCCTGGGGGTAGTGCGTTCAGCCTATACAGCGGGACGCTTAGAACGACTCTATGCTGATGAAACCCGTCCCCGGCTTCAGGGTGCGAAACTGACCACCTGGGAATGTATTTATGATGGGATTCCGGTCACGGTGATTACCGATAGTATGGCGGCCCATTGTATGCAGCAAACTATGATTGATGCGGTGGTGGTGGGGGCCGATCGCATTGCAGCCAATGGTGATACGGCTAACAAAATTGGGACCTATAGCCTGGCGCTGGTGGCGAAGGCTCATAATATCCCCTTTTTTGTAGCCGCTCCGAAATCTACGGTAGACTTGAGCCTGAGCAATGGTAGCCAGATTCCCATTGAGGAACGAGACCCGGCCGAGATTTATCAAATTGGTGAGACGCGCCTGGTTCCCAAGGGGGCTGAGTTCTATAATCCCGCCTTTGATGTCACCCCAGCGGAGTTGATTAGCGCCATTATTACTGAACAGGGGGCGATCGCGCCGGGAGAACTCCAGAGTATTTTTGCCAATCCTTCTCCCGCGTCCTAGGTCAATCCCTCCGTTTGCAGAAATTAGCTTGTACAATAGCCATTAAGTCGCCCTTCGACATCATGCCGAGCGATTCTCACCGCGTCGTTGCCATCTATCCCGGTAGCTTTGACCCCATTACCCTAGGTCATCTCGATATTATTGAGCGAGGATGTCGATTATTTGACAAAGTAGTGGTTGCTGTGGTAACGAATCCGAATAAGAGTCCTCTCTTGGAGGTGGATGAACGTATCGGGTTAATCGAGCAAAGTACGGAACATCTCAGCAACATTGAGATTGATCGCTTTGATGGTCTAACGGTAAACTACGCTAAACTCAAAGGGGCAAGTGTCCTGCTTCGCGGATTGAGGGTGCTGTCTGATTTCGAGATGGAGTTACAAATGGCTCATACCAATAAAACCCTCTCGGACTCCATCGAGACCGTGTTTCTCGCGACTAGCAACGAATATAGCTTCCTCAGCAGTAGCCTTGTCAAAGAGGTTGCTCGCTTCGGCGGCTCTGTTGATCGCTTTGTACCTCCACCTGTAGCCACAGAGATTTATCGATGTTACGTCAGGACTCAGCCGGGATCGATTCCCAATCCGAAAACCGCCAACCCCAACCCGAACCAACCGCGCCTGTAGAAGGCGATCGCACGGAACAGACGGGTTCGGGAAGTGTGAATATCCAGCAAGCCTTAAATCGCATCGAGGAAGTCATCCTCGATAGTCCCCGTATTCCCTTTACGGGACGGACACTCATTGACGAGGAGCCGCTACTCGATCTCCTCGATGCAATTCGGCTTAATCTTCCCACCGCGTTTCAGGAAGCCGAAGAGGTAGTTCGTCAAAAAGACGAGATTTTCCGCCAAGCTGAACAGTACGGACAGGAGATTGTGGACGCCGCTGAACAGCAAGCGGCCAATATCCTCGATGAGATGGGATTAGTTCGTCAGGCTAAGGTCGAAGCGGATCGAATGCGTCAACAAGTCCGCGCTGATTGCGAGGTGGCCCGTGAACAGGCCATTCGCGAGATCGAGCAACTCCAACAGCAGGCGCAACAGGAACTTGAGCAGATCCATGCGCGGGCCTTGGCCGAAGCCAGTACTATTGAGTCAGGTGCGGATGAGTACGCCGATAAGGTGCTTCAGAACATTGAGCAACAACTCAGTGACATGATGCGCGTTATCCGCAATGGTCGCCAGCAGCTTCAGCAGGAGTCCACCTATCGCGCACATCAGAAGGAGAGTAGTTCTCAAGCGATTCGCCGCTACTGATGACGACGATACGGCTAGGGTTCGTCGAGTCCCAGGTCTCGTAACCGTTGTTCGATGGCTTGTAGTCTGGCTTCGGCGGTTGCGGCTCGTTCTTCGGCCCGACTGGCCCGTTCCTCTGCATCCCGACGACGGCGATCGAGTTCAATAAAGCCTAAAAACGGCTCTCCCGTGGGAGTGAAAATGGTCAAGCTATCTTCGTCAAGCTGAAAGCGAATCCCCAAACGAGGACTGACCCAGCCTTGGATGTCTTCAATCGCATCTAACCGTCCCTCTCGGCGAATCATCCCCGCTAAATCAACGTCATCGGGGTCATAAATATAGTATTCTTCGACTCCGTAGTTGTCGTAAAAGACTTGTTTCTGAACCATCTCCGAGACGCGATTTCCCGGTGAGAGG
>LJZT01000142.1 GCA_001314905.1 Phormidium sp. OSCR | reverse complement strand
ATCGCCAGAAGGTAAGACCAAAAAGTTTTAACTTGGAGGCGCTTCTTTGGGTAGGAAGCCGACGCTGTAATCTTTGATGAGCGCGTTCGGTAGTTCACATCGATCGCAAGACACGGAAGACAAAGACTAACATCTGACCCTAACAGCCATGTCAGGGACAAGGAACGGGAATTGTAGCGAGACAGCTCGCGGTAAAATGGGGCAATCGAAGTATGCCATCCCTCCAAACCGCGACTCTCTCTTATGTTTTCCACCCAAACCTCCCCCAACCCGAAACGCATCGCCAAAGACTTTGAAGCTATCCTGGGCAAAAACGGCGTGATCCGTCGCAAAGAAGAACTCCTCACATACGAATGTGACGGACTCGCCAGTTATCGGCAAAAACCCGCCCTCGTCGTCCTTCCCCGAACTACCGAACAAGTAGCCGAAGTCGTGGCCCTGTGCGATCGCCTCAACCTGCCCTGGGTCGCCCGTGGCGCGGGAACAGGCCTCTCCGGGGGCGCACTCCCCGAACCCGATAGCGTCCTCATTGTCACCGCCCTAATGCGGAAAATCCTCGATATTGACTACGACAATCAGCGAGTCATTGTGCAACCGGGAGTGATTAACAACTGGGTGACACAAGCGGTGAGTGGGGCAGGATTTTACTACGCCCCAGATCCCTCAAGTCAGATTATCTGTTCCATTGGCGGCAATGTGGCGGAAAACTCCGGCGGGGTTCACTGTCTCAAATATGGCGTCACCACGAACCATGTCTTGGGCTTAACGGTTGTACTTCCTGATGGCAGTATCACGCAACTTGGCGGCGAAATTCCTGAAATGCCGGGATATGACCTCACGGGGCTATTTGTGGGGTCCGAAGGAACCCTGGGAATCGCCACGGAAATCACCCTCAAACTCCTGAAAACTCCCGAATCCATTGCCGTGATTTTGGCGGACTTTACCAGTATTGAAGCAGCGGGGGCTGCGGTGGGGGCGATTACCTCAGCGGGGATTGTCCCGGCGGGAATGGAGATGATGGATAACCTCAGTATTAACGCCGTCGAGGATGTGGTGGCCACCGGCTGTTATCCTCGGGATGCCGAGGCGATTCTCTTGGTGGAACTCGATGGCTTAGATGCAGAAGTGGCGGAGGTGACGCGGCGAGTGACACAAGTCTGTCAGGAGAAGGGGGCGCGGACGGTGACGGTGGCGGAGGATGCCGAGACGCGGGCGAAACTCTGGAAGGGACGCAAGGCAGCCTTTGCAGCGGCGGGCCATCTTAGTCCTGATTACTATGTTCAGGATGGGGTGATTCCGCGCACTCGCTTGGCGGAGGTGTTAGGGGAGATTGAGGCCCTGAGTCAACGCAGTGGTTATCGCATTGCTAATGTCTTTCACGCGGGGGATGGGAATTTGCATCCTTTGGTTCTCTATGACAATGGCGTTGAGGGACAGTTGGAAGAGGTTGAGGAAGTCGGCGGTGAGATTCTTAAACTCTGCGTGAAGGCGGGAGGGTCGATTTCTGGGGAACATGGCATTGGGGCCGATAAACGCTGTTATATGCCGGAAATGTTTACGGATGCGGATCTCGATACGATGAAATGGGTACGAGATGCTTGGAATCCGAAAGGCTTAGCCAATCCCGGTAAGATTTTTCCGACCCCTCGGACTTGTGGTGAGGGGGCGGTTCATCCCAAGGCCAAGGCCTATCCCAGTGTACCGCAGTTTTAGTTGGCTCGTTGAGTTCTGTTGTTGGGCGATCGCACCGGGGTGATGGCGGGCTACAATGCCTTTCGGGGAAATGCCTTTCGGGGAAATGCCCTTCGGGGAAATGCCCTTCGGGGAAATGCCTGTCGGGGAACTCCTGAGAGTGCAGCCGGTTCGTCTGACTCGTCTGACTACACCACTATCGGCGATCGCCACCTGTTTGTTTAGACCTGTTTGTTTATATCTGACGCTTGTTTGAGACTATGAAACCTGATCGAACCGTTTTACTGAATCAACTCACCAGTTTGGAAGCCCAAATTGCCCAACTCGGGGCCATTCATGATGGCATGACCTGGGGGGAGGTGAAACGCTTCCTGCAATCCCAACCCGCCGCCAGCCAAGGAGATACCAAAGCCCAGGCGATCGCCATCTTAGACCGCTTCGATGCCCTCGATCACCGGGAACAGCCGGGCTTCCAACCGTTAATTCAATTCAAACAGCAGGTTCGCTTATTCCGCAATCAGGTTAATAACGCCCCCGCCAATCAACTTCCAGCCGATGTCAATGACTTGCTGAGTGGCAAACATCCCGTCGCCCAACTTCTCAAAGCCATCGATGAAGGGGATAGCCTCAGCGATGCCCAATGGGCCACTCTCCAGCCCAGCTTAGAAAAAGTCTTTGGGCCAACCATCGCCATTGCCGCCTCCCGAGGTAAACTCTATGTCAGTCAAGTTACCCCCACGCCTCAACCGGCAGCGGCTGCGACATCTAGCCCCTCGGCCACAACGCCTTTAGCCTCGCAAACCGTTCCCACTCCCAAAGCCGAACAAGTCCGTCCCCAAATTAGCGGCGGGGCGGATTTATTGATGTGGGGAGATGCGACGGAAACCACGACAGCCACGAAACCCGCCCAATCTCAGCCGGCCCAATCGCAACCAACCCAACCTGAACCGGGCCAGTCGGCAGATGAACCCTTGATTGTCTTTGGGGCCAAAAGTCTCACTGGGGGGACGCAAACCGGTTCGATGCCCTTAACGATCTTGGTGCATATTCAAGGATTGGGCGATCGCCAATTCGCCTCAAAAGAGTTTGCCGGAACTCGGGGCCAATCTCGGGGCTTAGAAGGGTTCCAACTCCGCCTCGCCAATGCCTTCCCCGGCGTAAAACTCGAATATATGGCTCATATCTCCGGTGTCGGGGATACCCCTTGGGTGAGTGAAGGACAATATCTCGGCAGTCGGGGGGAAAACCGGCAAGTCGAAGGCTTTGCCATTCGCTTAACCGGAGAGTCCGCCAACCAGTACACTGTCCGCTATTCTGGGCATATTCAGAATATGGGCGATACCCCAGTTATGGGCGATGGTCAGTATTGTGGAACTCGGGGTAAATCCCTACGAGTCGAAGGCTTCCGGGTGTGGGTGGAGTCTCGGAACTAACTTCCTAGGGAGGGGGGATAGCCTCACCTGGGCCATGCCGCTCTCCTTGGAACTGACTCTCTGAGACTGGTTAAAATGTGATTATCGATGTGGGCGAGGTGCGATCGCCCAGCCGATGTTTGTTGTTTTTAGGGGATTTGCCTGTGACGTCTACCTCACCTTCAACTCGCGTTGAACTCGAACCCATCGTTGAACTTGAACCGAGTTACGTCATTCCCGTATTTCTGGTGGTACTGGCGATTCCTCTGATGCTGGTGCAGATTTGGCTGGCGGCGGCGATCGCCCTGTTTGGCCTCTTCCTAATGGTCCAAGCGGCAACCATTCGCCTCGAATTTACCCAAACCGACCTGGATGTTTACCGTTCAGACTCTCTAATTCGTCGCTTTCCCTACTCTGAATGGCTCAATTGGCAGATTTTCTGGCAGCCAGTTCCCATTTTGTTCTATTTCCGGGAAGTCAATAGTATTCACTTTCTCCCGGTGTTGTTTAATGCCAAAATGCTACGCAACTGCCTCGAACAACGCTGTCCCCAATCGTCCCGCTAATTACTAAGCTCGCATACCATATATCTGCCCGTTTGTCAACCCCTAGGAATCGAGATGACTTTAGAGGAAAACACCCCCTACGGAACCCCCAAACCCGACCCCAACTCAGAGGACTGGGACGTCGATGCTGAATCAGTCCCCGTCGAACCCTCTCCCTGGGAAGATGACCCCGACCCCCAGCCACAGGGAGAGATGGGGCAACTTGGGGAGACTCAGGGGGAAGAGTTTGGCCTACCCGAAGGGGCGATCGCACCCCTTGGCCAACCCCTGCAAGCCGGACTCGATTCCTCAGACGCCTCGACATCAGAAGACTCCAACGCCGGGTTTTATGATGACGAAACCAACAATTGGCAGGATGAGGACAGCAACTGGGATGACGATTCCGACGACTATGCCGACTATGACAACATCCCCCATGACCCTCCTCCCGGAGATATGCTCCAGGAACCAGTCAACGAGAGGACTTGGCAGGATCATGACGACGATGACGATGATAGTGACGATGATGAGGTGAATGCGGCTCCCGTCGCCTCGGAACTGCCCGAGCCTGAAGAGTCCATGGCGGTCATGGTGTCACCCATCGCCGCCACTGAAGACCCCCAAAACGACCCTCAAGACCAATCCCAAGACGAATCCCTCTACCCCCCAAGGGACGAAGCCGAACCCGACAACGAGACCTCGGACCAAACAGAACCAACAGAACCCGAGCCAGTCTCCCCGGCTGTCGCTCAATCCACCCCAACCCCAGAATCGTCTCCCCAACCGAGTCCATCTCAACCCCCGTCTGAACCAACAGCATCTCCAGCGGTGCAGATAGAGGTTGACGCTCTCGAACAGCGGGCCGAGGCCTTACGCGCCGAAATTGCCCAACTCGAACGCGCCAAACAGCAAACGCAGCAGGCTCAAGCCGAGTTGCAACGCGATTTAGGGCGTTTAGTGCAAGAAGGAGTCAGTGAACTCAAAAAACGTAAACAAGCCTTAACCGTTGATATCGAGCGCTTAGAACGTCGCCAAGAGCGTATCCGCAAGGAAATGCAAACCTCCTTCGCTGGCGTTTCTCAAGATATCGCTGTGCGGGTGCAAGGATTTAAGAACTATCTCGTGGGCAGTTTACAAGACTTATCAGTTGCGGCCGAACAGTTGCAAATTGAGCCACCCCAAGCCCCCGCCGCCGCTCCAACCCCGGTTGAGGGCGCTCCCCGCCGCTCCCGAAGTGAGTGGGGTGAGAGTCGTGGTGAGGCGGCGACAAGTCCCCAGTTTAGTGAACAGGGATTCCAGGAGCAACGACGCTTGATTCGTCGGGCTTTGGATCAATATCGCAACAATCCTGACTATTATGGTCCCCCCTGGCAGTTGCGTCGCACCTTTGAACCGGTCCACGCCGAACGAGTGGCCAATTGGTTTTTCACCCAGGGCGGACGGGGAGCCATGAAATCGACCAATAGTCGCCTTCAGAATATCCTGATTGCCTCGGCGATCGCCTCAGTGCTGTATCTGATGTACAAGCGTCGTTTACGGGTGTTGGTCCTGGCTAATAGCCCGGAACGTCTCGGAGAATGGCGGCGTGGCTTACAGGACTGTCTCGGCATCTCTCGGGCGGATTTTGGCCCCGATCGCGGTGTAGCTCTGTTTGAAGCCCCAGAACCCCTGGCACAACGGGCTGAGCGGTTCATGCAAGCGGGACTGATGCCCCTAATTATCGTCGATGAGTCCGAAAATCAGCTCAGTCTGGGACTGTTGCAATTCCCCCTCTGGCTGGCCTTCGCCCCCGACCCCGAATCCACCCTTGTCCGAGACTGGTAACACCGCTTGGGGTTGACCGCAGTCAATGTCGTGAGCTCACTTCTTATGTATAATAAGAATCATTCTCGTTTGCAGCGAGTCTAAGTCCCTAGCTGTACCTCTGGGGACATCCCTCATACCCTCACCTAACGGTTCGCTCCCCACACTTTCCTGGTTTCACTATGTCTAACTCGCTCACGGCTTCTGACACCTCGCTCAACCTCCCCAAACAGGGGATGCCGGTGACCATCATTACAGGATTTCTCGGCAGTGGTAAAACCACTCTTCTCAACCACATCCTCAGTAACCAACAGGATTTAAAAGTTGCCGTCTTAGTCAATGAATTTGGTGATATTAACATCGATAGCCAACTGCTCATGTCTATCGATGAGAACATGGTGGAACTCAGTAACGGCTGTATTTGTTGCACCATCAATGATGGCTTAGTTGATGCTGTCTATCGTGTCTTGGAACGAGGCGATCGCATCGACTACCTCATCATTGAAACCACCGGAGTTGCTGATCCTCTCCCGATTATGTTAACCTTCCTCGGCAGTGAATTACGAGACTTCACCCGCCTCGACTCCGTTCTCACCACCATCGACGCAGAAACATTCACCCCAGACTGTTTTGACAGCGAAGCCGCTAGTAAACAAATCATTTATAGTGACATTATTCTGCTCAATAAAACTGATCTCGTAGCGGAAGTGCAACTCAGCACCCTCGAACAACAACTGCGACAAATTAAAGATGGAGCGCGGATTATACAATGTCAATTTGGTGAAGTTCCCCTACCCCTTATTTTAGATATTAACTCTAACCAGACTCAAAACTATCAACGAGAAATTGAGGAAGAAAAGACTCATGAGCATCATCATGAGCATGAGCACGAACATCCCCATGAGCATCACCATCACCATTCCAGCCATCTCGATAACGATGGCTTTGTCTCGATTTCCTTCGAGAGCGATCGCCCCCTTTCCCTAGAACGCTTCCAAAACCTTCTCGATCATCTCCCCAACTCTATCTTCCGAGCTAAAGGAATTCTCTGGTTCCAAGAAAGCCAGCAAAAACACATCTTTCAACTCAGTGGAAAACGTTGTGTTCTCAATGTCGATGATTGGAAAAACACCCAACCGAAAAATCAAATGGTATTTATCGGTCGTTACCTCGACGAAACTCAGCTCCGTAATCGCCTCGAAAATTGTCTAAATGCTGGACTAAACACCATGATCTCGGTGGAGTTGAAGAACTGACTAATATTTTTCATGACGAGAATGATAAAAATAAATGGGTTGACGTTTTGAACTTGCTGAAACACAGTGCCCTAGTTTTTCTGCGTAAGCCAGGAGACCCCGATCGAGGTTTTAATAGTTTGCACTCCTATCGGGGTCTATCAACAGGTCATTCTAAGCAACTCTAGCTAAACTCGACTTAGCTAAAGCGGGAACAATGCGTTGACTCGCCAACTTCCCGCCATAGATATTTCGGGCCACCGGTCCCACCTGTAACGCCGTCCCTGGCCCCATCAAAAACAGTTGCGATTTTCCCCAGCGTAAATGCTCATCCAACAGGGGAAGTCCCGCCACCGTCTCTACAGGATACGTCTGCTGCACCTGTTTCAATAAGGGATGCTGGCGGATATCAAAGTCTGTCCCCGTCGCCAGCCAGAGACGGTGAACCCTCGGTAACACTCCTTGAGGCTGGTCGCAGTCAATGTCCCAAAGCCCTTCATTCCAAGTCGCTCTTGTGATTTGACAATTTTCCAAAAATCGAACCTTTCCTTCTCGTTCTAGCCGCCGCAATTTGAACAAAACCTTGGGGGTAATAGAGCCGCCATTTCGTGCGTCTTGAATCATCTGCGATCGCCGCCCCCAATCTCGTTCAGCCTGAAACCCCTTGAGATATTTCGGCCCCAACCAACCGGGATCAGCATCAAACAACCGTTCATAAAACTGTCGCCGGGCCATCAACGTCACCCTGGCCCCACGACGAACAGCCCCCAAAGCCAAATGACCACTGGTTAAGCCACTGCCAACAATTAAAATCTCCTCTCCCCCCAGATGCAGCGGCCGCAAATCAATCTGACTCGAATGTTGCAACCGTTCCGGGGGATAGCCAGGGGGAATCTCCGCCACCCAGTCTGGCAGGCGTGGGGGACCGCCACCGGTGGCTAGGATGACACGACGGGCCAGGGTGGGGGGATGATCTTGGATATGCAGCCGCAAGCGATCGCGGCCCTCAATCTCAATCGGCTCAATATCGGTAATGTTGGCCTGAATTACCCCATCACTCAACCCCCAACGATCAATCACATCCTCGCAAAACCCCTCAAACAGATCCCTTCCCGGTAAATCATACGGCGGGAATAACTCCGAGGCGCGATCGCTGGCGAAGGCTCGTAAAGCGTAGGGATTGGGATCAGGATGATGAACAGCCGGCGATCGCAAATGGGGAATCTCCAAAGCCGCAAACTGCTGCCTCCATTGGGCCATCCAGGTTCCAGCGCCATCGAACACCACCAGGCGATCGCGCAACGAGGCTTTTTTTTGCAAAACATGAGTGACCAACGTCAACGCCTGGGGACCAGCACCTATGATAGCAATATCAAGGGTTTCGGGAATTTTCCCAACGAGAGTATTTAGAGATAACACGATCAGTAGGGTTACAAGACTCACTTCTTATGTATAATAAGAATCATTCTCGTTTTTGGCGAGGCCATGTCCCCAACTGTACCTCTGGGGACGTCCCTCATACCCTCAGCCAACGGTTCGCTCCGCACACTTTCCTAGTTTCACTATGTCTAACGCGCTCACGGCTTCTGACACCTCGCTCAACCTCCCCAAACAGGGGATGCCGGTGACCATCATTACGGGATTTCTCGGCAGCGGCAAAACCACTCTTCTCAACCACATCCTCAGTAACCAACAGGATTTGAAAGTTGCCGTCTTAGTCAATGAATTTGGTGACATTGACTAAGACGGCAACTCCTCATGTCCATTGACGAGAATCTGGTGGAATTGAGTAATAGCTGTCAATGATGGCTGATGCGAAATCGCCTCAACGACGGTCTAAATGCCGAACGAAACGCCGAAGTTATCAGCGGTTAATCCTCGCTCTTTAAAGCTAGGTAAAAATACAATTAATACCTGGCACAAGACAGTATCTTGTGTTAAACTAACAGAGTAATTAAGTTTCTTTTGACTTAATTAAATAAGGTCTAATTCCTGACCTTTCATCCGCCCAACAACGAGACGAGTTGTGATTAATTAGCCAGACTTTTTTGTCGTCCAGTTTCCATCCATCCTGGTTCCTGACCCATTAGCCTTAAACCTTTGTTCTAATGACTTTAGACAGTCCCAGCAATCTCACAACCAACGGCCAGTCCATCCCCTCCAATCTCAACTCAGTTAGCAATTCCATTCCCCCAGCAACCCGCGCCCGTGTTTCACAAACCGAAATGGAACAAGCCGTGCGGACATTACTCATTGGACTCGGAGAAGACCCCGATCGCGAGGGACTAAAAGACACCCCCAAACGAGTCGTCAAAGCCCTGCAATTTCTCACCCAAGGCTACGACCAATCCCTCGAAGAACTCCTCAACGGAGCCGTCTTTCACGAAGACACCGACGAGATGGTTTTAATCCGGGACATTGATATTTTCAGTTCCTGCGAACATCACATTTTGCCCATCATTGGACGAGTTCATGTCGCCTACATTCCCAACGGACGGGTAATTGGATTGTCTAAAATCGCCCGCATTTGTGAAATGCACGCCCGCCGCCTGCAAGTGCAAGAACGACTCACCGCCAGCATTGCCGAAACCCTACAATCCGTGTTACAACCCCAAGGGGTCGCCGTGGTTGTCGAAGCCACTCATATGTGTATGGTGATGCGGGGAGTTCAAAAACCCGGTTCCTGGACCGTCAGCAGTGCGATGCGAGGCGTCTTTGCCGAAGATGCACGCACCCGCCAAGAGTTTATGAGTCTCATTCGCCATAGTCCCGCTTTCCACTAAACTAGCTTGTTGACATCCTCCCACGCTAATTCAAAGAATATAGCGTGGGATTCCCACCATCACTGATGGGGTTTCCTCTTTCTACGACTCGGCTTACCTTGAGGAGTTTCCCCACCAAGGCAGAGGTCGATATCTCCAGAGGCGTTAATTCCCGTATGCCCTACGG
>LJZT01000141.1 GCA_001314905.1 Phormidium sp. OSCR | reverse complement strand
GAAATCTTAGGCTGATTGCGAGATAGCAAAATCAGCCTAAAGTCGGGTTGACACTCCCGCCGTTAAATCAAAGATTATAACGGGGGATTCTTGCTTCATTAGGTTTGTCTAGCCCCAGAGCTTTTTTGCCCCGAAACCCCGTCCAGATTCCCCTCCACAAGCATCTGTTTAACGTCCACTGACTGTCCGGCAGCAGACGGCAAAACTTGGGTTACACTTCGGTTTCTCTTTCTGTCGGGGTTTGCCGCCCCTGTAATCAGGTACTTCTTTTTGGTCGGACCTTCTAGCTGGCGAGAACCACAAATCTTGCCTCTCGTGGCACACTTGGGTGCGTTGGCTCCACAAGCCTACCACCTATTGTTAGTCAAAATTCATCCCACCGCTAAGCCTTCGGCTCTAACGGGAGTCTTCTTTTGACATTTAAGATAAAATTTGCAGCCTATTAAGAAATTCGCAGCAATTCCACATCAAAGATGAGGGTTGCATTGGGGGGAATGACCCCACCGGCTCCCCGTTCGCCATAGCCGAGTTCCGGGGGAATAATGAGCTTCCAACGATCGCCGATGTGCATCATTCCCACGCCTTCATCCCAGCCGCGAATGACTTGGCCAACCCCAATGCGGAAGCTAAAGGGACGATTGCGCTCGCGGGAACTATCAAAGACGGTTCCATCTTCGAGCATCCCGGTATAGTGAACCATCACCGTTTGGCCGGTTTGCGGCTGTGCGCCGTCACCGCTTTCGAGTTTTTCATACTTCAACCCGGATTCGGTGGTATAGACACCATTCTCATCAGCCACGGGTTCTGAGGTTTCAGTCTCCGCCGGTGCTTGTGCGAAGAGACTGGGGTTAGGGTCATTGATGGGTTTGGCGGGTTCGGCCGCTGCGGCTGGCTCGGCTTGCTGTTCTTCAGCCTGCATATTCGCCGCTAGAGCTGTTTGATTCTGGGCGTTAATTAGGGTAAACAAAATCGCCACAGCACAGACGATGACAACACTCAAACTAATTAAAATAGGTCGCAAGGTTAGTCCTCCTTTCTCATGATTGACGTGCCAAATGAATGAAATAGGTCAGATCGGATTAGGCAATCTGACCATTTCCTAAGTTAGTTTACCGCCAATTTTTGTTTTCGAGATCGCGAACTTGGCGTTCGAGGCGATCGAGTCGTCCTCGCAACTCATCCATCTCGGCTTGACGGGGAACCCCTAAATCTTGCATGGCGTTGCGAAGTTGGCGATCGAGTTGTTTTTCCAGGTTGCCCTGTTCTGATTTAAACTGACTCATGAAGTCGTCGATCATGGATTTGGCATCATCAGAGTCGATTTTGCCTTCTTTAACCCAGCGATCGCTGACTTCTTTAATTTTTTCGGCAACGAGGGAGGTGGTTCCCACGCCGATCATAAGCAGTTGGGTAAGTAGATTGTTATTATCCATCGAGATTTTAATGGCAAAGGACGGATGCGCTCGAACCAATCGGTAGTTGACCCTGATCCTAGCGTGTTTAGCGGTCTTGGCGGAGGCTCTCAGGAACTGTGACGCCTGAGACGCCAGCCATGGCCCGTAGGTTTTGACAGCGAACTAACTCTGTAAAGGATAACCCAGGTCGTCCTTCGAGTTCGACGACGGCTTTAATGGCCGAGACTAAGGCTTTGGCGGCTTCGACTTCATCATAGCCGCGACGTTGGGCCACGGCGATCGCCGCTTCGTCGGCGGCCAGTTCTGAGGCGGAGGATTGGTTTTGTCGCCAAATCTGATTCAGGGCGATCGCCGTCAAACTTCCGGCGGCGACTATCCCCAGGGCATCCCCTTGAGCCACTTCAACCGCCGTGGCGACTATCCCCGCTAACCCAAGTCCTTGATAGACATCGAGCTTAAACCAACGAATTTCCAACTGCCAACAGACGGTTCGTAACAGCAGTAAATCTCGCTGAGGCTGGGTTAGTTTTTGCCAATCGTCAAAATTAATCAAAATCAGGCGATCGCGCTTCCAGGGTACGGGAAACGGGCTATCAATCACCTTAGAGGCGCTCGGTTGACTGACAATTTTGGCGAACATACGCCCGGAGGCGGGCATTAAATCAAGGAGGCGATGGGTCTCAATAGCTGGATTCATGGGGAGTTGCGAGAATGGGGAACAGAACAGCAAGGGGCTGGAGCGATTGCAGGGTCAGCGCGAGCTTGCCACAATAGGGGATGGATTCCCTGTTTAGCTTATTCTCTCCTATGGATGCCTTTGCGCCAATTGCTCCCGACTGGACCAAACCGGCGGTTCACGCCTTTGATTTCCGCTGTCCTCAATGTGGAGCCAGTAGCCGTCAAGCCGAGAAAGTTTGGCTCAACCGACGTGCGCCGGTGTATACCCCCGACTATAGCCGCAAATGGCAAGAGTTCTATCATTGCTCCTGTGGCTGTGTTTGGTGGGCCTGGAGCAGCGATCGCCCTCCGGAACCCGAAGCGGCAGAGTTTGTCAGTGAGGTAACGCTTCCCGAGGTTCCCCCAGAGTCCCCCAATCACGACAACGGCGACGAGTCGTAACTCATCGCCGTTGTGAATTATCACGTTTCGGGTCAAATGTCAAGCCTCAACTTGGCCCGACGCGATTACTGGGTGGACACCAATTCCGGGAAACGTAGTTCCACGTTGTCCTTGGAGAGGATCACCTGTCCATCGTCGTCGAGATCAATGATGGCGCGATCGCCGTCTTGGATTTCACCTGAGAGCATTTTCTCAGCTAAGACATCTTCGAGGAGGCGCATAATCGCTCGACGCAGAGGACGCGCACCGTAGGCGGGGTCATAACCTTCATCGGCGAGACGGTTCTTGAAGGCTTCGGTGGCTTGCAGACGGATGTCTTTCTCCACGAGGCGATCGAAGACCCGTTTCAACTCGATATCGGCGATTTGCTTGATTTCTTCGCGGTTGAGTTGGCTAAAGACGATGATGTCATCCAAGCGGTTGAGGAACTCGGGCCGGAAGTACTGTTTGAGTTCTTCATTCACGAGGTTACGGATGCGGTTGTACTGAGCATCGGTTTCATCCCCAGCGATTTCAAAGCCGAGGCCACCGCCACCTTTCTCGATGACGCGGGAACCGATGTTAGAGGTCATAATCAGCAAGGTGTTCTTGAAATCCACCACGCGACCTTTGGAATCGGTCAAACGACCATCTTCGAGGATTTGCAGCAACAGGTTAAAGACATCGGGGTGAGCCTTCTCGATTTCATCGAAGAGAATCACCGAATAGGGACGACGACGCACGGCTTCGGTGAGTTGTCCCCCTTCGTCATAACCGACAAATCCCGGAGGCGAACCAATCAGCTTCGAGACCGTATGGCGTTCCATGAACTCGGACATATCAAGGCGAATCATGGATTCTTCTGAACCGAAGAAGTACGCCGCCAAGGCTTTGGTGAGTTCGGTTTTCCCGACCCCAGTCGGCCCTGAGAAGATGAAGCTGGCGATGGGACGATGGGGATTTTTCAGGCCCACCCGAGCGCGACGCACCGCACGGGATACGGCGCGAACGGCCTCTTCTTGACCGATAAGCCGTTGGTGCAGGGTATCTTCGAGGTGTAGCAGTTTCTCGGATTCGGTTTCTTCGAGTTTCGTCACCGGAACTCCCGTCCAGCTTGAGACAATCTCGGCGATGTTTTCTTCCGTCACCATCGGCGCACCTTGGGGGGTTTGTTGACGTTCGATGGAGAGTTGGTCGATTTTGGCGCGAGTTTCGAGTTCGCGATCGCGCAGTTGACTGGCTTTATCGAAGTCCTGTTCGCTGACGGCGTTGTCTTTGTCTTTAATCACCTGGGCCAGTTCCCGTTTGAGTTCTCGGGAGGCGGGAGAGGCTTTGAAATGCTCGATATGTACCCGCGAACCGGCTTCATCGATGAGGTCGATGGCTTTGTCGGGTAAGAAGCGATCGTTAATATAGCGATCAGACAGTTGGGCCGCGGCTTCTAAGGCTTCATCGGCGATGGTGAGCTGGTGATGTTGCTCATAGCGATCGCGCAAGCCAAAGAGGATCTCGATGGTTTCTTGCACCGTCGGCTCACCCACCATAATCGGCTGAAAACGCCGTTCTAGGGCAGCATCCCGCTCGATATGCTTACGGAACTCATCGAGGGTCGTGGCCCCGATACATTGCAGTTCGCCGCGAGCCAGAGCCGGTTTAAGGATATTCGCTGCGTCTAAACCGCCTTCTAACGCACCCGCACCGACCAACGTATGGATTTCGTCAATAACGAGGATTACATTGGCGTTGCTGCGCACTTCTTCAATGATATTTTTGAGCCGTTCCTCAAATTCACCCCGGAAGCGAGTTCCCGCCACGAGCATCCCCATATCAATGGCGATGACTTGTTTGTTTTCGAGCAGTTCAGGAACCGCATTGGTGACAATCCGTTGCGCTAAGCCTTCAGCGATGGCGGTTTTACCGATACCGGGTTCGCCGACGAGGATAGGGTTGTTTTTGGTGCGACGACCGAGGATTTGGACTAGACGTTCGGTTTCGCGATCGCGTCCCACCACAGGGTCGAGTTTTCCTTCGGCGGCTAGTTGGGTTAAGTTGGTGCCAAACTCATCGAGGGTAGCCATCTTACCGCTTTTACTCGACGGCTGTCCCCCAGGGGCAACGCCGGCCACTTCCCCGAGTTGTTTCATCACCTGGGTTCGGATATCTCCGAGATCGACTCCCAAGTTATGTAGTACCGTCGCCGCAACCCCTTCTTCATCGCGAGTTAGCCCCAAGAGGATATGTTCGGGGGCAATATAGTTATGACCGAGTTGCCGAGCTTCTTCGACGGCATATTCAAATACCCGCTTGGCTTTCGGGGTGAAGGGGATTTCGGCGGAGGTGAAGCCGGAACCGCGACCAATGAGTTGTTCGACTTCTCGGCGCGCACCGTCTCGGGTGACGCTAAACTTACTCAGGACATTGGCGGCGATACTGCTTCCTTCACCAACGAGACCTAGCAAAATCTGCTCAGTCCCCACCATGTTGTGTTTGAGCCGGCGGGCTTCTTCTTGAGCCAACATGACGACTCGGATGGCTTTGTCTGTAAAATGTTCAAACATGAGCTTTTGTCTCAAATCGATGTATAAGGGGCAGGGGGAAGGACAACCGTATCTTTAGGTTAAAGGGTTTGGCGGTGGGATGTCGGTTTCTAGATGTCAGTTCAGGGGCTGATACCCGATGGCAGCAATTATGAACTTTTGTATACCTCATTAATATAATCTATCTCCCAGAACAGATGGCGACAGTGAGGAGAGCCGAAACAGGATAGGTAGGATAGCCGTCGTCTTGAGGCGGTTGCAGAACGGGACTTTAGGTAGGGCTGGCCTAAGGTTAAGGTATCTTTAGCGTATTACAAAGTTGGTCAGGGATGCAAACACCTGTGCCAGTGGTCTCGGGGCGATCGCTCCGGGGGGAGCTGAGCCGATGAAGTTCTCTAATCATGGGAATGATGGCGCTTGGGGCTGAGCTAGGCTAGGGGAATTGATGATCATTTCTTGACCTGAGAGGGTCGAGGAGGGTCGAGGTATACTTCAAGAGCATCGATGATGCTCGGCAATTGTTGGGACTCAGCACTACGGGAAGAGAATCTATGAGTGACAGAGGAATATCACGGTTTGCCGTTGCCGTCATGGTTGCCTTGGGGAGTTGCGAGTCTCTCAAGACCGAGGCCATAGCGGTTGAGCCACCGCGACTGGTTCAAGCCTTTGGTAGTACTGGCTTTGTTTTCCAAGAAGGGTTGCGTTTCCTGAATGAGAATCGCTTTCGGGAGGCTGAAGCGGCGTTCCGGGAGGTGGTGGAATTTGACAGAGCAGACCATGAGGCGTGGAATAATCTGGGACGAGCGTTACAAGGCCAAGGGGAGGCGGAAGAGGCCATTGAGGCTTATGAGCGGGCGTTAGAGTTGCGTCCCGGCTATGCTGAGGCGTTTAACAATCTTGGGGTGGCCTATCGGTCTTTGGGACGGCTAGAGGCGGCGGTTGAGGTTTATGAGCGGGCGATCGCCCTGCAACCGGGGTTAGGGGCGGCGTATTACAATATCGGTTTGATTCGTTCGCGTCAGGGACAGCTTGAGGAGGCGTTGAGCCACTTTCAACAGTCTGTCACCGCCGCGCCGCAATTCGCTCCGGGTCATTATGCCCTAGCCGAAACCCTCCTTCGCCTTAATCGCCCCGAGGAGGCCTTGATTTCTCTACAACGGACTCTTGACCTTGATCCTGAGTTTGAGGGGGCTTATGGAGCCATGGGGGAGACGCTGATGCGTTTAGGACGAACTCGCGAAGCCTTAGTTTTTCTGGAACAGGCGGGGGAACGAACTGACGATGATGCTCGGGTGAGATATTACCAAGGGTTTGCCCGACTTGAGACGGGGGATGCGGCGGGAGCGTTACCGTTGTTGGAGGAGGCGATCGCCCTCAATCCTGACTCCGCTGATGCCTTCCGCAGTTTGGGAGATGCTTATCTGGCTCTGGGCCAGGAACGGGAGGCTCTGGAGATGTTTTTACGGGCCATTGAGTTATATCAGGCCCAGTCTCGTCCCTCGTCGCGGGAATTGGCCCGAGCCTATTTTGGACTAGGGAATGTCTATGCAACGCGGGAGTTTAAGTTTCCCGAGGCCATTCAGGCGTTTCAAAATGCCCTCAACGCTGATCCCAATTTTGGTTTAGCTCATGCTCGCATGGGAGATTTATTAGCCCAACGACAACAGTATGAACGGGCGAATTTGTCTTATCAAGCGGCCTTAGCGTTAGAACCCAATTCTCCTGAGATTTATAACGGTTTAGGTGAGTTATTGTTTGCTATGGGCTATATTGAGCGGGCGGTGGCGGCTTGGCGACAGGCGATCGCGATCGATCCCGGTTACGGAGAAGCCCTCACCAATTTAGGAAATGCTCTCGGCAGTGGCCGTCGGGTTCCCTGAACCCATTACCCCGTCGCAAAGTTCGCCGGATCTTGATCGCGGCGATGTCGGACGGGAATTTTCGGACCCTGGGCCGTCCCCACTAAGGCGGCGGTATCTTCCAAGGCTTGACGCAGCCGCTTGGCCGCATAGATGGACATATCGCGAGGGACACTGATGCGATCGCGCAGATAGCGTAACCCCACCTCACTTCCCGCTGGTGGTACACAATCCTCCCCAACCATCAAATGCGTCAACGCACAACGCAGGGCCGTCTCAAACAGCTCATCTGGAGCGGGATTGACGCGAATAAGGTTGCGGCGATGTTTCAGCACTCGCCGCAAGGCTTCAGAGTAAGAGTTTGGCGGTTCTGGATAGGTGACATCGGGAAGCTCAAACCAGGGACCGCGATCGACGCGAATTTGATTCAGTTCTGTTTGCGGGGTGTCGTTGGACCAACAGCCCCCCATTTGGGGCGGTAAATCATGAACATGGGTATGGAAATCGCTCTGAGTTCCCCGATAGGTTGAACGGCTTTCTAAGCCATCAAACCAATCGGAGAGGCGAGGGTTTTCTTCCCGTAAGGAATAGCCTTTGTAATAAAACAGACTGGCGTTCATCCGTTCCACATAGGGCGTAAACACCACATCAGCGGTGCTAAACTCCGGTAAAAAGTAGGGGCCAGGCGTTGCAGCCAAAGCCGCTTCTACCTCTTGCACAACTTCGATGAACTGCTCGCGGGCGTTACGCTCCTGACGTTCTGACAAACTGGGACGACAGAGCCACATACACCAGGCCCGAAATAGCACTCGTTCTAATTGTCGTAGGGGTAAAACTTGGCGATCGCGCATCGAAAACTTTAGCGGGCCAAACGCATCTTCTAAAGCGAGTAAAATATCATCACTTTCCGTAATCAACTGACCCTTAAGTTCCACCGCTGGCAACATCCCCGACGGTACTTTTTGCTTATACCAACGTTCTTTTTGTCCATAACAGAACATGGTCACTTTTTCGATGCGGTAGGGGATTTGTTTCTCCTCCAACCACAACCAAACTTTTTGACAATAGGGACACCAAGCATGATGATCCCGATAGAGGGTGACTTGTACCGCCGCTTCATCCTGGCCAAACAGTCGTAGTCGGGCCTGGGGGTTCGTGGGTCCGTTCACCAAATCGGGGGGAGTATCGGTGAAGTTTTCCAGTTCTGACCAGCTTAAAGGGGATGTGGGCATCGGGAGTTCAGACGCTTTCTTGGGCTAATCCTAACTCTAACACCTCTTTGACGGTTCTCAAATCCCCTTCTAAGAGGGCATCGACGGCCAGCCACAACCCCGGAAAGACTTCACTGCGAAGGATTCCCTGGTCATCGGCGGCTAAGGGTTGATAGGTTCCCTCATGCCAACGGAACCAATCGAGACGGCGGTCATAGACTTGCCAGATGAGATATTCTTGAACCTCATTGCGGCGATAGACTTGTAATTTTTGCGCGAGGTCGTAGGAGGCACTGCTGGCGGCGATTTCGACAATCAGTTCGGGAGAGCCTTCGAGATAGCCATCCTCTGCGAGTTGGGAACGTCCGCTACTTTCCCATCTGAGTAAAGCATCGGGTTGAGGTTCGTTGTCGCGATCGAGTCTGACGGTAGCATTATCTGCTAGTTGTACGCCGGGAACTTCGAGGGCATAACTCCATAGCCAGCCCATGATGTGGCCATGAGGGACGGCGTGACTAATTCGTACTGGGGAACTCATGTAGACAATTCTTTCGATGAGTTCAGCCTTTTTTAAGTGCGACATGGCTTGGTAGCGACGCTCGAACTCTTGACGTGTGAGGCGATCGCCATTTTCAAGGGGTAGAATCATCGGCTGAGTTTGCATTGCGCCCTCCCTATATCTGACAGCTTATCTCATCTTAACCTCAACTATAACAATGCTCTGTCTATTTCTAGCAAAATAAACACATGATGAACTACATAAGCATTTTTCAGCAGTAGAAATATCTGAAAAATCCCCTCTCGGGAGGGGGAGGGGTGGGTTATCTGGAGCGATCGCACCCATCGAGATACACCCGTGAAATGCTTATAAGATTGTGGTTTTGTCGGTTCCTGATTTGCCAAGCTAGGCTGTATCTCGGAGTGCTTTTTGTTAAAATGCTAGTTTTTTATATAATTTGTTTTTATGAATAGTTCCCACGCGTTTTTGTCCAAAGTCTGAAACCTCCATTGTCTTCTTGGAACAACGGCCTTGAAACAAGGCTAAAATCTCTGTTATATCGTTGTTATATCGTTGTTATATCGTTCTTCGTCAAAACCGGTCTGGAGTGTTATTACAAAGCGTTAATCAAAATGTACGACAATATCTGTAAGTTCTTGGCAGAGACATTCCCCGACGATGTCGCCACTTGGTTGTTAGGGCGCTCAGTTAAACTGAGTCAATTAAGTCCCAAAGAACTCTCCAATGAGCCAATTCGAGCTGATGCACTCATTCTCCAACAGTCGGACGATTTGGTGCTTCACAGCGAATTTCAAACCCTGCCTGTCGAGGAAATCCCCTTTCGCATGGCGGACTATCGCTTGCGGGGACATCGACGTTTCCCCCAGAAGCGAATGGTTCAGGTTGTAGTTTACTTGAAACCCAGTAATTCTCCCCTAGTTTACCAAGATTATTTTCAGATAGAAGGACTGCAAAGCCAATTTCGGGTGATTCGGCTTTGGGAACAACCGAAAGACCTTTTTCTGCAATGTCCGG
>LJZT01000113.1:1972-14612 GCA_001314905.1 Phormidium sp. OSCR | reverse complement strand
GGAATGTTTAACTCTTCTCAATGAATTGGTGGCGCAACATGGCCCCGTTCGCTATATTATCCATCCCACGGTGTCTGGCTTGGAACATAAGGTGTTTGTGGGACCGTTTGCCCGGGCCTGTCCCCAGGCGCAGGTGTATATCGCCCCGCAACAGTGGAGTTTTCCCCTCAATTTACCGTTGAGTTGGTTGGGCCTTCCGGGCGATCGCACTCGGGTGATTCCTGATGAACCGAGTCAACTTCCCTTTGCCGATCAATGCGCCCTAGAAGTCCTTGGCCCCATTCACCTGGGAACCGGTTGGTTTGGAGAAGTGGCGCTCTATGACCGCCCCAGTCGTAGTCTACTCCTCACCGATAGCCTCATTGCGATTCCTGAAGATCCACCCGCCATTGTCCAGTTGGACAGTTATCCTCTTTTATTTCACGCTAAAGATAGTCCTTTTGATGTGGTTGAAGATACGCCGGAAAATCGCCGCAAGGGTTGGCAACGCATCTGTTTATTTGCGGCTTATTTCCGTCCCAGTGTCTTAGAAACGCCGCCCTGGGGTCAGGTGATTCGGGATGCGTTCAAGGTGGGCGATCGCTCTCGGAAAAACTATTTTGGTTTATATCCCTTTCAATGGCAAAACGACTGGCAACGCTCCTTTGATGCGCTCCGAGGAAAGGGTCGTCCGTTGGTAGCGCCGGTGTTACAGCAACTGATTCTCAATCGTGCGCCTCAGGAAACCTTGAATTGGGTAGAACGGGTGTCTCAATGGCACTGCGATCGCCTCATTTCCGCCCATTTCCAGTCTCCAATTTCTAGCACAAAAGAACAGTTTTGTCAAGCCTTTTCTTTCTTGAAAAACCAAGACCTGTTTACGCCATCTCCCTTACCCAGTATTGATTTACAACTGTTGGCGGATATTGATAAAACTCTTTGCGATCGCGGCATTGTTCCTCCCTCAAAACTCAGCCGTTAATCATTTTTAATCTTGTCATTTAATCTTGTCATTTAATCTTGTCAAACCTTCAGAAAAAACAACCATGACCACCTTAAACTTACCGCCGATGGGCTGTGGAACCTGGGCTTGGGGAAATCGCCTGCTTTGGGATTACGATGACAGCATGGATAGTGGCTTACAACAGGTGTTTAACCTCTGTGTAGATAACGGTGTCACCCTCTTTGACACCGGAGACTCTTATGGAACGGGAAAACTCAGTGGACGCAGTGAATCCCTATTAGGACAATTCGCCCAACGTTACTGTGATACCGCCGTTAATGTGCAACGGACAGAACTTTGTCTGGCTACGAAGTTAGCCCCCTATCCTTGGCGACTCACTCGTCGTTCAATGATTGCGGCGGCGGAGGCTTCAGCGGAACGTTTAGGGGGGATTGATTTAGCCCAAATGCACTGGTCCACAGCCAATTATTTACCCTGGCAAGAATGGCCCTTACTCGACGGGTTAATGGATTTATATGAAGCGGGGAAGGTGCGCGGAGTTGGGGTGTCGAATTATGGACCCAAACGACTGCGAAAGGTGCATCGCCGTTTTAGCGATCGCGGTATTTCCATTGTCTCGTTGCAGGTGCAATATTCGTTGCTATCGACCTATCCGGTGACGGAGTTAGGGTTAAAAGAGGTTTGTGATGAGTTGGGGATTCAATTGATTGCTTATAGTCCTTTAGCGTTGGGATTGTTGACGGGCAAATATTCCTCTGAAAAAACACCAAAAGGGTTGCGGGGGCTGGTGTGTCGGCAGATTTTACCGGGGGCGCGATCGCTGTTGGATTGTTTGGGGGCGATCGCCAACTCCCGCGAGAAAACTCCAGCGCAAGTGGCTTTAAATTGGTGTATGGCCAAAGGGACGATTCCCATTCCGGGGGCGAAAACCGTCGAACAGGCTCAGCAGAATTTGGGGGCGTTGGGTTGGCTGTTAGACGCGAGTGAAATTGAGGAATTAGACCGAGAAGCCGCGAAGGTGAAAAAGCCGATGGTACAGAACATTTTTCAAACTCGGTAATATCCTTGATCGAGTGAAGAGTTTAAAACTTCTGCATAATCGCGCAGTAACATTTCTGAGCCTTGAGTTGTCAATTGGTCAAGCCTCCTCCCAGTCTTCAATTCGCAACAGAAATCCCGGTATAGCAATCGAAGATTGGCTTAGGACACTCTGAGTTGGGAGAGAATCCCCTACCTCTTGCTATCCCCTCATGGGAGGGGTTAGCGACTGTGTTAGAAGTCAATGTTTCAATCCCTCAAAGGGATTTTAGTGGATTTCAGGGAGATCCTTGGTTAGGAAACTCAGTATTTCAATTAAATTCTGTTTCAATCCCTCAAAGGGATTTTAGTGGATTTCAGGTGCGACGCAGCACCACTGATTTTAGATAGGCAGGAAAGTTTCAATCCCTCAAAGGGATTTTAGTGGATTTCAGGAACAAAGAATCATGAATATTTATAGACGAATACCTGGTTTCAATCCCTCGAAGGGATTTAGATGGATTTCAGGATGGGCGGCCTTCAATCTGCGCCAGCGCAAGAAATATGCACCTTAAAATTCCACCATAGAGGTGGAAGCAACTTGAGCCACTTTAGCTTGTGCTGAGTTCATCCATGTAGCTAAGGCTTGTCTACGCTTTTTCCTCAAATTTTCGTCAAAGTAGGCATGAAACATTTCCTTAAGAATCGGTAAATCTTGTTCAGGGTACGCAGTCCCTGCTAAAAAATCTAGATGCCATTCAGTAACAATTCTGGGCGTGTTATAGGGTCCCATGAGAAATACGGCAGGGAGAATTGGCCAACCTAAATCCACCAAAGCAGCAGAACGATGTAAGCCCCCACTAACATGAAAGACGAAATCATTATTTTTAACTAAAAAGTAACCATATAAGTCGTGATTTGACATTAGGGGATTATAGCCATGAAAACGGATTGATTCTCGTATTTTTTTTAGCCTCGATTTTTCAAGCTGTAATTTTTTGGGATGGACGGGGCCACAGATTGAACTACCGTATATTTTTTCATTTAATCCTCCCTCACAGGTGGGAGGATCAGGAATAATCTTTTGTATCCAAGATCCTTTAGGAACTGGGTGCTCTTTTTTGTCTGAATCTAGGGTTAAGCCCTCTAAAGCATTATTTGGACGAAAGTGATCATAAAACTCATCTAGACTTTCTTCTAAGGAGTAAAAATTAACAAATGGATGCTCTCCTGGGAGATACCTCCAACCATAGCTCGAAACACACTTTTCAATGGGAATGCTAAGTCGGAACTTATTAGCATCATGAGCCATAGAAAGACGTTTGACATCTTGAAGCTTAACTGGCTTGCCTGAATTATAAGGCATTCTCAATTTTGCCGCAAAAAATTGCTTGCGATTCTTATCTTCTTTATCTTTTTTTTGGGATTTGATGCTCATGACGGCTTTGTTCTGAGTTCTGAGTTTCTATTTAGGTTACGGGTAAAATACCAAAAAGCAAACCAAATAGCGATATTATCTAGTATTGAATTAACCCTTCAAGAAATCTGTTTGAATTTGTTGCAAAATATACTAAAAATTAGGGGCGAACTGTGTTCAGCGAGCGACAGTTGAGGTGCTGTTCGCCCCTACGGCAAGGGACATAATCTGCCATGATTTTTTTATAACCCTGAACCCTGAAGACCCATTGATTTTCAAGTTTCAATAAAAATACTAAGTAATTCATAGTATGACTTGCTGACTTTTTCGCTTAAATCATAATACAGGTATTTAATTTATACGTCAAGGAGTACTCAAAAAAATATGCTATAGCAATAGCAGGGATGGATAGTACAGAAACTACGTAGGGGCAATCCGCAAGTGGACCGCCCTTTTCCGGCAAAGATTGTCCTAAGCGAACCTTCACTTGCTATATATGGGCGGGTGCTTTCCAGAAGAAAATCAGGAGAAAAATGCGATGTCAGATTACAAGTGTCAATCCCTCAAAGGGATTTTAGTGGATTTCAGGCCTGACGGAGAAACTGGACACCATCCTGAAAAAGCTTCAGGTTTCAATCCCTCAAAGGGATTTTAGTGGATTTCAGGCTTCGACAATGCGATCGCTCTGGCTCGCGAATTGCGGGTCAGCCTAAAAGTTTCAATCCCTCAAAGGGATTTTAGTGGATTTCAGGAATCGCCTCACGGTAATTTCGTGGTGGTCAAATTGAGCCGTTTCAATCCCTCAAAGGGATTTTAGTGGATTTCAGGTATCCACAGTGAGGGTTTTTTATGGAGGAATTATGTCATTGTTTCAATCCCTCAAAGGGATTTTAGTGGATTTCAGGTTCGGGGAGTGCGTTTTGGGTGGCACTCAACCGATTCCGTTTCAATCCCTCAAAGGGATTTTAGTGGATTTCAGGACCGCTGTATTTGGGAGGATAAGGGACGGTTCCTCTGTTTCAATCCCTCAAAGGGATTTTAGTGGATTTCAGGGGAAGCTGCGGAGGCTAGCTTTAAACAAATACAGAATCAGTTTCAATCCCTCAAAGGGATTTTAGTGGATTTCAGGGCTGTTTTCCAGGTCGGTGTTTCTGAGGTTAGTTTCAATCCCTCAAAGGGATTTTAGTGGATTTCAGGCTCCCTGGGCAGCCCCTAATAACCCCATTGCCCCTGTTTCAATCCCTCAAAGGGATTTTAGTGGATTTCAGGCAAGGCATTCCTCGCGACGAGATTGCCTTCATTCAAGTTTCAATCCCTCAAAGGGATTTTAGTGGATTTCAGGTCGCAACAAACAGAACACTGTAAACCCTAGCAGTTGTGTTGTTTCAATCCCTCAAAGGGATTTTAGTGGATTTCAGGGCTCTGTCCTAGGTGTTGGCAGCCAAGACAGAAAGTTTCAATCCCTCAAAGGGATTTTAGTGGATTTCAGGTTGCTTTACGCACTAACGGCAGTGCCAAGCCCTGCACTGCCGGATAGCCAGGTTTCAATCCCTCAAAGGGATTTTAGTGGATTTCAGGTGCCATGCCATGTACTGGGGGCATGACGACCTACTTGTTTCAATCCCTCAAAGGGATTTTAGTGGATTTCAGGAAGGTGTTTCGGGGTCCGCTGCGGGTATATTTTGAGAGTGTGGTTTCAATCCCTCAAAGGGATTTTAGTGGATTTCAGGAAAAAAGGGGGCCTAGGTGGCGGTTTCCGATAAGCGGTTTCAATCCCTCAAAGGGATTTTAGTGGATTTCAGGTTTTTGCGATTTTTCCCGTGTCCGTGTCCCCCTTGTTTCAATCCCTCAAAGGGATTTTAGTGGATTTCAGGCGCCGTGGCGTGATGCCCCACCGCCGCCTGCGCCAGTTTCAATCCCTCAAAGGGATTTTAGTGGATTTCAGGTTACCGCATCGAAAATTCTTCGTTTACACCTTTGGGTTTCAATCCCTCAAAGGGATTTTAGTGGATTTCAGGGGGTCTTAGCGTTCGTTTCCACGATAGCCCTATTGTTTCAATCCCTCAAAGGGATTTTAGTGGATTTCAGGTTTCAGCCAATTTAGAAAAAAGTTTGGTTTAGGGGTTGACAGTTTCAATCCCTCAAAGGGATTTTAGTGGATTTCAGGTTTCTCATCGCTAGTCAGCTTGTCACTTTGTTTAGTTGTTTCAATCCCTCAAAGGGATTTTAGTGGATTTCAGGTGACGACCTGTAGCGCCACCATGAATGTTCAATGCGTTTCAATCCCTCAAAGGGATTTTAGTGGATTTCAGGGGACCCCATCTGGAACCCTGGCACTATGCAGTTTTCAAGGTGCATTTGCGCGATACCCCCCAAGAATAACACCGATCGCCTAAAACGCACAACCCCAGCCCCAAAGCAAAAACCTCGAAACCCAGACCCCATCAGTATTACAGAGTTTGCGCGACACCCCCTAAGTGCCAAGATACCCGAAACCCAGACCCCATCAGCCATGCCGCCCAGTTTCAGCATCCCCTCTCTCATACAACTACCCTCTCGCGCAAATCGTAACATTGCTTAACCTATAGCGACCGCCAACCCCATCTATATAGATGGCCCAATCACAACCCAACTGCCCCAGTCTAGCGGTTCCGTGTTCCCCAGCCCCAGAAATATGGCAAGATTAGATGAATTTCCGTCAGGGAGGGAACCTGTATGTCAACCGCTCACATTATCGGCTTAGGAAAATCGGGACTGGCGGCGGCCCGGTTGCTCAAACACCAAGGTTGGCAAGTCAGCGTCAGCGATCGCGGAACCGGAGACTCCCTCAGCCAGCAACAACAACTCCTGGCCCAAGATAACATCCCCGTCGCCCTCGGCCATGTCTTCGACCCCGAAACCGCCCCCCACCTGGATTTATTAATCGTCAGCCCCGGCGTTCCCTGGGACTTGCCCAACCTCGAACAGGCCCGACACTTAGGCATCGAAACCATCGGCGAAATGGAACTGGCCTGGCGACATCTGCAAACCTGTCCCTGGTTGGGAATCACCGGAACCAACGGCAAAACCACCACCACCGCCCTAGCCGCCGCCATCTTCGAGGGGGCTGGACTCAAGGCCCCCGCCTGTGGCAACATCGGCAACGCGGCCTGTGAACTAGCCCTAACCGCCAACCAACAAGACCAACCCTTAGATTGGGTCGTGGCCGAAATCAGTAGCTATCAAATTGAGTCGTCGAGTACCCTAACACCTCGGATTGGCATTTGGACAACCTTCACCCCCGACCATCTCAATCGCCACAAAACCCTAGACAACTACTACCGCATCAAAGCCAAACTCCTTCAGTCTTCGGAGTTGCAAATCTTCAACGGGGATGACCCCTATTTACGCCAGCAACGAGAAACCTGGCCCAACGCCCATTGGACCAGCATCGAAAACGACCTCAGTTTAAGCCCCTTCGCCGCCATTGATGGGGATTGGGTCGTCGTCGATGGGGCGAAAATTGTCTCCATTAAAGCCTTGCAAATGCCCGGCCGTCATAACCAACAAAATCTTCTCATGGCCGTCGCCGCAGCCCGCTTAGCCGGCATTGAACCCGAGTCGATTGCCCAAGCCATCGCCCAATTTCGCGGCGTTCCGCATCGCCTAGAAGTCATCGGCACTTGGCAGGATATCCGCTTTATTAATGATAGTAAAGCCACCAACTATGATGCCGCCCTGGTGGGGTTAACCTCAGTCCGCAATCCCGTGATTCTCATTGCTGGCGGCGATCCCAAAGATGGTGATGCTACCACTTGGCTAGAGGCGATTCAGCGTCAGGCGGCTTTTGTCTTGTTGATTGGCGATGCGGCGGAATCCTTTGCCCAAATGCTCGATGGGGTGGGCTATTCTGACTATAAGATTGTGGAGACGATGGAAGTGGCGGTAGATGCGTCCCGAAATTTAGCTAAAACCTATCAGGCGAAAACTGTTTTATTATCTCCGGCTTGTGCAAGTTTTGACCAGTTTCCTAATTTCGAGGTTCGGGGTGAGGTGTTTCGGCGGTTATGTGAGGAGTTTCTATAGGGTATAGCTGGTGTTAAGCAAGTGTTGAACCCACCCCGCGCGATCGCGCACCCCTCCCAGGAGGGGAAATACTGGAGGGGAAATACTTAAAAAATCCCCTCTTGAGAGGGGTAGGGGTGGGGGATCTGAAGCGATCGCAGAAGTGAGATGCACTCTTTTTATAACTGGGGGCGTTCCCAAATGGAGGATTTGTAACATGGCAGAGATTGCCTTTGATGCCAGTAGTTTTCATTGGAGTCGTTCTGATGGCTTAAATCGCTACGTGGGAGAGTTGCTGAGGTACTATCGAGGTGGCGATCGCTTCTGCTTTTATACGACTGATTCAACTCTCGTGGGGGCAGATTCCCAGAAGTTTCAAATATTGAAAAATCCAACCCTCTATCGCAATGATTTCAAGAACAACTTGAGGCGCTTAATTTGGCATCAAATTGGCTTGCCATTGGAAATTATCAAGAACAAACAAAAATTGTTGTATTCCCCCGTATTTGAGGGAATGCTCGTGCCAATTTGCCCGCAAATTATCACCATTCACGATATTTTGCCGATTCGTTTTCCCGACGTTTATCCGCGAATTAAATACTATTTTAAGTTTGTTTTACCCCAACTTATTCGCAGTTCTAAAGCAATTATCACGACATCTGATTACACCAAAAAAGAAATTTTAGACTATTATAACTGTCAAAAAACTCCCATTCATGTTGTCTATCAAGGCTATCAAGAAGATGTTTTTAATCTCCAAGTTGAGGACGGTGAAGAGTTCTTCAACTCGCCCAAAACTCCTTTTATGTTATGTGTTGGAGAAACCCGCCCCTATAAAAATCTGCGTCGCTTAATTGAAGCCTTTGGGCGAGCCAATTGTCCTAACTTAGAATTGCGGATTGTCGGAAACTTAAATAAACGCGATCGCCCCCTCCTGGACTATCCTAAAACACTGGGCTGTCACCAACGAGTCAAATTCCTCGGATTTGTCCCCGATGACGCCTTAGCCGACTTATACCGCCGGGCGATCGCCTTCGCCTTTCCCTCTCTCTACGAAGGATTTGGGATTCCCCCCCTCGAAGCCATGGCCTGTGGCTGTCCCGTTTTGGCCTCCAATCAAACCGCCATTCCCGAAGTCTGCGGCGACGCGGCCTTGTATATCAATCCCTATGACGTAGATGACATGGCCAAAGGAATTGTGCAACTGGTCAATAATGCCCAACTGCGGCAACACTTACAACAACGAGGATTGCAACGAGTCCAATCATTTCGCTATCGTCAAATGGGCGATCGCATCCTCAACATTCTCGACCATTACCTAACCCCTAATCAAGCCAATGGTACTGATTAACCTTGCCTTTTTAATGGAGAAACCCACCGGAATCAGTACCTACGCCCTGAATCTGATTCCCCAGTTGCGATCGCTTGATCCCATTCTCCTCACCCCTCACCCCAAAGCCGGATTTCGCCATCACCCCATCCCCCCGGGCCTCACCCCCGAACAAGGACTGGTGGGTCATCTCAAACGTCTCCTCTGGACCCAATTCGCCCTACCGCGACTCCATCGAGACTTGGGGGGCGATCTTCTCTTTTCCCCCCTTCCCGAAGCCCCTCTCGGCTGGGCCGGCCGCTATGTCGTCACCGTCTATGATGCCATTCCCCTGCGTTTTCCCAAACCGGCATCACCCATGACCCTCTATCATCGCCTCTACGTTCCCCAAGTCCTCAAACAAGCCCAACATCTCCTCTGCATCTCCCAAGCCACCGCCGACGATGCGATGGCCTTTTACGGCGTTCCTGCCCAAAAAATCACCGTCACCCCCCTCGCGTACGATCGCCATCGCTATCGCCCTCTCAACCTTCCCCGCCGCAATTACTTCCTCTATCTCGGGCGACATGATCCCTACAAAAACCTGCAACGGGCCATCGCCGCCTTCGCCCAACTTCCCCCATCCCTCGACTGTGAATTTTGGCTGGGCGGGTCCTTTGACCGCCGCTACACCCCCAAACTACAGCAACAGGTGCAAGAATTGCATCTCGGCGATCGCGTCAAATTCCTCGATTACATCAACGCCAGCGACCTACCCATCCTCCTCAACCAAGCCTTAGCCCTCGTCTTTCCCTCCCTCTGGGAAGGCTTCGGCCTACCCATCTTAGAAGCCATGGCCTGCGGCTGTCCCGTCATGGCCTCCCATGTGGCCTCTATTCCCGAAGTCGCCGGAGACGCGGCCTTACTCGTCGATCCTTACAATTTGCAACAATTGTCCGATGCCATGGTGGTGTTGGCGAAAGAAGAGTGCGATCGCAGCTTCAGCAACGGGGTTGCGATCGCGTTCGTCACTTTAGCTGGGAGACAACCGGACAACTCAGTCGAGAGGTCTTGCATCAACTGTCGTGTTCTGGCAACCCCTAATACACAATTGTTCATTCCTGGACATGGTATCCTCCATGTGTATGTCAGGTCGAGCGTATCTCGGGTCTTTGGGCGGTTGAACCTTGCCAGCAAACTTGGGGACGCATCAACCTGTGAGTGTGATTTGTGTGGAGTGATTCGGAAATATGGTTATGTCACCTGTGGTTCGCCAAACCTCAACCTCCCTGGCGGAGATATCGCCCTTTGCAATATCTCCCCTGAACCTACCCCCGTCGAGGCTATTTGGAACCGACGGGATTCGCGGCCATGTGGGGGACCTTCTCAACGCCCCCCTGGCCCTGCAAGTCGGTTTCTGGGCCGGCCAGATGTTTAAAGACAGTCAGGGACGGGGTGCGATCGCCCTCGGGCAAGATTCCCGCAACTCCAGTAGTATGCTGGCCATGGCCCTGTCTGCGGGACTCACCGCCGCCGGGTTAGAGGTTTGGGACTTAGGATTATGTCCGACTCCCTGTGTCGCCTATCTGGCCGCCACCTCCGACGCCATTGGTGGAGTGATGATTTCCGCCAGCCATAACCCCCCAGCCGATAACGGCATTAAATTTTTCGGGCCAAGTGGGGCCAAACTCCCCTCAGAGATTCAACAACGCATCGAAGCCGGGATTCGCGGCCAACTCAATCTCAGCGACATCAACGCCAGTTGGGGCCGTCACCACCATCGCCCCGAGTTAGTCAAAAACTATCTTAACGCCGTTCAAACCCCCCTGGGCATGGATTTACGGGGCATGAAAGTGGTTTTAGACTTAGCCTGGGGGGCGGCCAGTCACGTGGCCCCGCAAGCCTTTGCGGCCTTGGGGGCTGAGGTGATTTGTCTCCATGATCGCCCCGACGGCGATCGTATCAACGTCAACTGTGGTTCAACCCATCTCGACCCCCTACGGGCCGCCGTATTGAGTCATAATGCCTGTTTAGGATTTGCCTTTGATGGCGATGCCGATCGCGTCTTAGCCGTTGACGGCCAAGGCCGGGCCATTGACGGCGATTATATCCTCTATCTCTGGGGTCAGTCCCTGCGGCAAACGGGACAACTCCCGGATAATCTGATTGTCTCGACGGTGATGGCTAATTTAGGCTTTGAACGGGCCTGGAAAGCCCAAGGAGGCCAATTGCTGCGAACCTCCGTCGGCGATCAATATGTTCACGCCGAGATGCAACGAACGGGATCGACTCTTGGCGGTGAACAGTCGGGCCATGTCATTTGTAGTCATTACGGCGTTAGCGGCGATGGCTTATTGACGGCGTTGCATTTAGCCGCTTTAGTGAAACGCAGTGGAAGCGGTTTATCGGAGTTAGTCGATGAGAGTTTCCAAACCTATCCCCAGGTGTTGCAGAATGTGCGCGTCGAGGATCGGGAATTGCGGTTAAACTGGCAACAGTGTGATCCACTTCAGCAGGCGATCGCCACCGCCGAAACCGCCATGGGCGATCAAGGCCGCGTCTTAGTTCGGGCCTCGGGAACGGAACCGGTGATTCGCGTCATGGTAGAAGCCGCCACCTCGGAGTTAGTCCATCATTGGACGGATAATCTGGTGTTAGCGGTTCGTCAACATCTTCTGAGTTAATCTGAGTTAGGTCAACGATAAACTAGGGGTGTTGGCCTGACGACCTCGAATACCAGAAACCGGGTTTCTCGGAGAAACTCGGTTTCTTGATGGACTGAGTAAACGCCTAAAGTTAATTGTCCTTGACCGACCAACAGGAGTGATTCGTCAATGGATAGCCTAGATTATCATCAAATTATTACTGAAATTCTACAGGAGTACGCCAAACTCCCCTATGCCCATGGTAACTTAGAGCGAAGGCTAATTATTGGCGAAGATCATAAAAGTTATGCCTTGTTTACCGTTGGACAACTCAACAACAAACAAGTTCATGGTTGTGTCCTCCACTTAGAAATTATCGGCGATAAAGTTTGGATTCACCAAGATGGCTTAGAAGACGGAATCGCCGATGAGTTACTGAACGCCGGTATCCCGCAAGAGAAGATTGTCTTAGGGTTCCATCACCCCGATTTGCGACCTTATACTGGGTTTGCGATCGGTTAGGGGGCCAACATCCCTAGCCATCGGGAAATTGCCAACAGGCGATACGTTCAATCCGAGAACTTCCACAGCGACAGGGTTGGGGTTCTGAGGCTACCCACTCATACCCACAATCTTGGCAATGATGGAATAGATTGTTACGGTTGGCCCTCTCGATTTTGGCTTTCCAGCTTTCGATATCTTGAGGATTAGGATTTTGAGACATCATAATATAGCAAAGGTTGGTTTAAATAGGACAAAAAATGTAGGACAAGAAGGGAACAGGGAACAGGGAACAGGGAACAGAGAGGGGATTTTCTCCCAAGTTAGTATCCAAATGCAATCTTCGATTTCTATAAATTAAACCAACAAACGTCTCAAGATTACAATTCTCCTCACAACGGTTGATTCTGGAAATTGGGATGTTCTTTATCGAGTTTATGGGCTTTCCACCTCAGCAACCCCCAGGCTAAATCCAGTAACTTAAGCTGACGAAATACTCGATGGGGGTCAGATAAATGGGTTTCAGGTAACTGCTGTCCCATTTCTTTAAACACCAGTCCCAGGGGAACATTGACCTCATCCTGAAGCTGAAGACAACGGGCAAATCGGGGTCCAAAAGCGGCAATCAGAGACCCCACTCCACCTCGGGCCTGTCCCCAACCTAGATAGGCTAATCCCTTATAATCATCGAGGAAGCAACCGCCGTAACACTGTACCGTTGCCCCGCGAACTCGTTGCAATTCTTCCGGTAAAAAGGGATAAGC
>LJZT01000113.1:0-1967 GCA_001314905.1 Phormidium sp. OSCR | reverse complement strand
ATGATAGCCAGTCGCGCAAACAATTAAGTCAAATTTCTCCCGACTTCCATCGACAAACTCTACAAATTGACCGTCGAGTTTGCTCACTTCTGGCTTGGGTGAAATGCGACCATGTTTGATATAATAAGGGACTTCGTTATTTAAGGTCGGGTGTTTGTCAAAAATGCGATAGTTGGGAGTGGGTAAGCCATATCGTTCATGTTTGCCGAAGGTGAGGCGAATCATCAGATAGGCTAACCCCCGCTGAAACCATTGGGGCATCCAACCACGAATTAAGTCCACCACGGGAACTCCGGCGAAGCTTTTGGGGACAAACCAGACGGATTCGCGTAAACTCAAGACGCTTTTTTTGGCAACTCGGCCGGCTTCGGCGGCGATGTCACAACCGGAGTTGCCACCGCCAATGACTAAGACTCGTTTTCCTCGCAAAACATCGGGGGTTTTGTAGTCTTTGGAATGGATGATTTGCCCGTCAAAGGTTCCCTTAAATTCTGGAAAACGCTTACACCAGTGATGGCCGTTGCAGAGGATAACTCCTTTATAAACCCGTTGTTCGCCGTTGGCAAAGGTGACGTTCCAAAGGTTGTCGGCAACAGGATGAACCTGGTTGACGCAGCGTTTGAGTTCGATGTTGGGGCGGAGTTGAAAATGGTCGGCAAAGCTGTTTAAATAGGCGAGTAGTTGTTGGGCGCTGGGAAAGTCGGGGTAGTCTGAGGGCATGGGAAAGTGAGTAAATTGGGTCACTTTCTTCGAGGAGATAATATGGGCGGTTTCGTAAACGCCGTGATACCAATTGCCGCCAATATCGTCGCTGGCATCAACTTGATCATAGGGGATTTTAGCATCTTTTAAGGCTTGGGCAATGCCTAATCCGACAAATCCTGCGCCGATAATCAGTTGTTTGTGGCGAGTGTCGGTGGGGTTGGAGGGTTTAGGTTGAGTTGCGGTTTGAATCATAGGAGGAAGGGAACAGGGAACAGGGAACAGGGAACAGGAGGCAAAAGGCAAAAGGCAATAGGCAAAAGGCAATAGGGGGAACCCACCCCTGCCCCTCCCAGGAGGGGATAATCCACCCCTAACTCCTTCCAGGAGGGGAGATATAATGTGGGGGCAATCCTTTGGTTGCCTGGTTTAACGGTTAGGGTTTGGTGTTTTGTTTGGGTTTGAAGTAGTCTACACCCCAGGTTACAATGGGTGGGACATAGCGTTTGAGTTGGTGGAAAATCTGGGCTTTTGTGTCGGGAAAGACGTGCAGTTTTTCTTGGGCGATCGCCCGAACCACTGCCTCAATCACTCGCTCAGGATCGGTGGCATCTTTGTCAGCAATTCCCGTCGTTTCTTGGGCTAAACTTCCATATTTCTCGGCTTGTAATAGGGGGGTACGACTAAAATAGGGATAGACCGCTGTGACTTTAACATTGTATTGTTTGACTTCATTAAATAGCCCTTCACTAAAGCCGCGTAAGCCGAATTTACTGCTGGCATAATGGGCCATTCCTTCTACAGCAATCCAACCGGCTAAGGAGGAGATATTGACGATATGGCCGTGACGACGCTGGATCATGTCGGCGACAAATAGGGTACTTAAGCGCATCGGGGCCAACAAATTGACCTGCATTAACCGTTCCCATTTATCGCTGGGAACTTCATCCATGCGTCCGTACAAACCAATCCCGGCATTGTTAATTAAAATATCTACGGGAACCCCTAGGGCTTGAACGGCATCATAGAGAGATTGCGATCCAGCGGGTTCAGATAAATCGACCCCAAAACAGGCTAAAACTTTGCCCGTTTTAACCTCTTTCTGAATGGCCTCGGCCTGTTGGCGTAACCTGGCTTCATCGAGATCGGCGAGAATTAACTGTCCCCCGGCGTTTAACAGTTTGCGGGTAAACTGTTGACCAAATCCACCCGCCGCCCCCGTTAAAACGATCGCAGCGTCTTTAAATTGAGTCATCTCGTAGCAA
>LJZT01000139.1 GCA_001314905.1 Phormidium sp. OSCR | reverse complement strand
GCTGAAGTGGTAAGCTTTGGCAAGAGGCAAGAGGCAAGAGGCAAGAGGCAAGAGGCATGACCCACCCCTAACCCCTCCCAAGAGGGGATGGCAAGAGGCAAGAGGCAAGAGGCAAAAGGCAAGAGGCAAGAGGCAAGAGAGCTGTTCCCTTCCCCTCCACCGGAGGGGTGCCCGCAGGGCGGGGTGGGTTCTTCCCTATTCCCTATTCCCTGTTCCCTGTTCCCTGTTCCCTGTTCCCTGTTCCCTGTTCCCTGTTCCCTGTTCCCTGTTCCCTATTCCCCGTTCCCTATTCCTGCGGGAAATCCTGCCACAACTTCGTTTGCTGACGTAGGCTGGCATAATTCCCATGACCGAGAATCACATGATCGAGAATGGGAATCGAGAGAATCTGACCAATTTGTAAAAGACGACGGGTTAAATCGAGATCCTGCTGACTGGGACTGACATTACCCGTGGGATGATTATGAGCCACGATCGCCCGATTTGCCCCCTGACGAATCACCTCCCGAAAAATATCCGGCGGATGAGCTAGAGTTTCCGTCGCCGTACCAATCGTTAACACCTGAGTTCCCAAGACGCGATTGCGGACATCCAACAACAACACCGCAAAGCGTTCCGCCTCCTGCCACATGAGATCATGGCTTAAATAGGCCACCGCCGTCGCCGGATCTTCGATAACCTGACGTTCCGCCGGACGAGTTTGGAAGGCTCGTTTCCCCAACTCGATCGCCGCCACAATTGTCGTCGCCTTCGCCAAACCAATCCCCGGAATTTGCATCAACTCCTGAGGCGACACTGTGCGTAACACCTCCAACGGTTCCGGACTGCGATCGCCCAACTGACGTAAAATCTCTTGGCCTAACCCCACCGCCGAGAGATTTTCACTGCGAGCCCCCGTTCCCAACAAAATCGCTAACAGTTCCGCCGTGGCCAAATGATTCGCACCCGAGGCCACCAATCGTTCCCGAGGTCGTTCCGTGGCCGGCATATCTGCGATACGAACGTTATACCCCATGACTCATCTCACCCTGAACTGGCCGAAATTGCCCGCCATTCTAAACGATGCTTCCAGAAATGTCCCTGAAAACCCCTCGATTTCCGTGGTTTCACTTAATTCTGGAGCCTCAAATTTACCGAACATGACTCGTCACGACTGACCGAAACACTCAGATAGCTAGGAAACTGCGGCGATGTCAGCGGATAGTCAAATGGCCCCTCCAAGAGTGGAAATCCTTGTTGCTGTACCACTTGGCCCCTTCGATTGTGAAGCGTTATCTGTAGCTGTCCCTCTGACGCCGCCAGATCTGAACAATCTGACTGAACTTGTCCCTGAAGCGAGTCGTTTTCCCTGAGTGGGGAGACGTGTAACACAGATAAGGGAGTCTCTCCTGATATTTCATACTCCCCGGCTGTTTTCGTCACCGTCGGCCCTGGGGGAACCGCGAGCCAGCGTCGATGGCCAGGATAACGCGGAGCGATCGCCTCCTGCATCCTGGCCAACGTCTCAATCGCCGTCGCCAAATCCGTATCTCGTACCCGCCGATAGAGTCGAACGTTGAGATCCGAAAGCTGAAAACTACGATTCAACCGCAAAAAATCCCGAACCAGAGTCCATTCCTGATTAAAGGCCTCAGAAACCACTCGAACCACCGTTTGTTCCTCAGGCCGCAACATATATTGAAACGAATCGGGAACCACAACCGTGTTGGCCCGCAAGAGATCCCGTAAGGGATAATCATGACTCGAATCCACCTGAGGAACCCGTAACACCGACAGTTGCACATCATCAGGATACAGTTGTCGTTCCGCACTGCGAATTAGATCCGGGTTAATGGTCTCAGAAGAAGCTGCAATATAGACCGGTTGGGGCATTTCTCGTAAGGCGGTCACCAAGACTTCCACCTCAGCCATATCCTCACGGACCAATGGCGGATAGCCTTCGGCTAATCCCGGAACTTGGGGTAAAGAGAAGGGGGTTAAACCAATGACCGCATTCAATCCCACTAAAATCCAGACTAAAACCCCCACCCGTCGTGTTTCCCAGATTAAGGCAGCAATTCCCCAGACGAGAAAAGGAGCAAAATGGAGTGTGTAATGGACATGAGTGTAGCGAACAAATCCCAGCCAGAGACCGATTTCCCAGAGTCCAAATAGGAAGGGAAATGCGCCCCGTTGGGAATCTTGAATAGTTAGCCAGCCCAAGATTGCTAATGTCCATAGGAGCCAGCCGGCACCATTTCCGTAGTAGTTTAAGACGTCGGGAATTGGATAGGTAAAGGATGAATAGAGTGTTCGATAGTCGCGCGTTAGACTATCTTGTAGGAAATTGGGCATGGCGATCGCCAACGTCAAGAAAGCGGATACGCCGATGGTGGTCGCTCGTAAAACTGTCGCGGCGATCGCCCGCAGTCCCCAAGTCCAAAAATTCACCATTTCCCACATCAGTAGGGCAGCTAAAAAGGCGACGACACTATAGGCAAAATGACGACGAAAGGCGATCGCCCCCGCCAACAAGATTCCCACTAACATCAATATCAGGACAGTTTGTAGTCGTACTTTGGCGTGCGATCGATGACTATTTAGGTAGAGAAAAATGGCTAAGCAAATTAACGTTATTCCTCCTGTATCCGGCAAGCCTCGTAAACTAGTAGCGAGGGTAAATGGGCTTAAAAGACTTAGAAATACAGTTCCCCAAAACACAGACCGAGATGGTGCTTGGATGATTTGGGTGGCGACAGCTCCTAAGCTTAGAGAAAAAGGAAGTAGATAAACTAAAACAAGACTTAGAATATAAGTAAATCGAGATAATCCAAAAACATCAAACACGAGTAAAAGTGGAATAGTAAATAATAGGTTACAAGAGGCTGTATCTCTGGATGCAATAATAATAGTTAACGCCTCTAATGGAGATTCTTGATAAATATCAAATATAGACTCAGTAAAGTATTGATAATTTATGAAGTCTGACCAATAATAGGTATTTTCACGAGATATGTAGAGTGTTATAAATAAACATAAATCAAAACATAATACTACAAAACAGGTTGCATGAAATCTCCTTTTGTTGTGATTAAATAGAGTGAGTTTATTCATATTGATTGGGCTATTGTAATCGATAGTCAAAAAGCCTAGAAATCCACAATGATTCTGAAGTTTTTGGCATCAAAAACTAGCAAAAAATGTAATACTATTTTTCAAAATTCATGCCATAGATGGCCGTAGGGGCGAACCCTTGTGGTCGCCCTCTCTCCCAGTGTTGATGTATAGCAAAGATATCGAAAATTGGGATAAAAAACGGAAGTCAACTGAATTCTTAGAATTTAGGTGGGTGATTGATTACCCACCTAAACTGAAGCTCGATATTGTTTCCCTATCCGTTGATTGAGGCAGCCTGTATTTTGACCTTAGTAAAAAACAAGACTCCGAAGAAACGATAGGGTCAGAAATATCTAAGAATACAGAGCATAATAAGTGACCATAGGAATCACCGTTGCCGCAATGAGTAGCACAATAACAAATGTGGTAGCATCACTGCGTTTTTCTGCCGTTTCCTCCGCCGTCGCGAAGGTTCCTTCCACTTTAACCTCTTTCACCTTCAGTTCCGGCGCACCGGGATCAGGTTCTCCCGAAAGAATCGCCACCAAGCGATCTTTGGCATCAATGAAGGCTTCATTGTACTTATCACCTTCAATGAGGGGATAGAGGACTGTTTCCTGGGCGACACTCTTGGCAATCTCGGGGGTGAGTTGTTCAGTCAGTCCCTCTCCGACACGAATCCCGGCGTTATTGGTGACGACATCTAGGGCAATTAGCACCTGGTTGGCTTGCTCCTCAGCCGTGGGAAACCATTTCTCAAACACCTTATCAGTAAAGCTTTGGATAGTTTCACCATAATCGACGTGCCGAACCGTGACAAAGCGAACCTCAGCGCCAGTTTCCTCTCGTAGTTCCGTCAACGCCTTACCAATTTGAATCTCGTTGATGCGACTGATGCTATTGCCTTCATCAACGATCCAAGTGTCTTCACCGGCGGCGACGAAGGGCATATTGTAAACACTAATCGCCACAGCCGGGGGAGTCCAGACCCAGAATGCGATCGCCGCGATCGCCGCCAACACCCCCAGCCAACGCCCTTGTAGGCGGCGATGGCGATCATAAGCAGTAGATCCTGTAGATACTGTTTTCATCGGTTTCTTATCAAAAAATTGCGTCATTCCTATAGGATACAAAGCGATCGCCCCTGCCGTGGCCCCTGTTAACAATGTTCTCAAATCTGGGAACATGGCAAAATACAGGTCTGAGATCTTGCTCAGCCATTGCTAACCTCTATCTCTAACCGCGCACCGTGCTAGACATCAAACTCATTCGAGACAACCCCCAAGCCATCCGAGAGCAACTCGCTCGACGGGGAGATAGCTACGATTTAACCCCCCTTGACGCCCTCGATCGCCAACGACGGGAACTCGAAACCGAGCGATCGCAACTCCAGGCTCGCAGCAACGAAATTGGCAAAGCCATCGGCCAGAAAATGAAATCCGGGGCCGATCCCCAAAGTGACGAGATCCAAAGCCTTAAACTCGAAGGAAACCAACTCAAACGCCAACTGGCTGAACTCGAACCCCAAGAAAAAGAGATTAGCAGCCAACTCAACGCCTTGCTACTCTCGTTCCCCAACCTCCCCAGTCCAAGCACCCCCAACGGAGATAACGAAAACGACAACGTCGAAGTTCGTCGCTGGGGAGACGAATACAAACCTAGCCGCGAGGGGATTCTCTCCCATATTGACATTGCCGAGGAAATGGGGATTATCGTCAGCGATCGCGCCGTCAAAGTCGCCCAGAGCCGTTTCGTTGCCCTCATCGGCGCCGGAGCCGCCCTTGAACGGGCCTTAATCAGCTTCATGCTCGATCAACAAATCGCCGCCGGCTACACCGAAGTCATACCCCCAGTGCTGATTAACAGCCGATCCCTCGAAGCCACCGGCCAACTGCCCAAATTCGCCGAGGAGAGCTTCAAATGCGACGCCGACGATCTCTGGCTCTCCCCCACCGCCGAAGTTCCCCTCACCAACCTCTACCGCGATGAGATCCTCAACGCCGAAGAACTCCCCATTCACCATTGTGCCTATACCCCCTGTTTTCGTCGCGAAGCCGGCAGTTACGGCAAAGACACCCGAGGCTTAATCCGACTCCATCAATTCAACAAAGTGGAACTGGTGAAACTCGTCCATCCCCAGCAGTCTGAAGCCGAACATCAAACCCTCGTCGCCAACGCCGAAGCCATCCTGCAAGCTCTCAAACTCCCCTATCGCGTCATCGAACTCTGCACCGGCGATCTCGGCTTCAGTGCCAACAAATGTTATGACCTAGAAGTGTGGCTCCCCTCCGCCGGAACCTACCGAGAAATTTCGAGTTGTTCCAATTGTGGCGACTTCCAAGCCAGACGGGGCAATATCCGCTTTAAGGAGAAAGGCAAAAAAGGCACCCAGTATGTCCATACTCTCAATGGATCTGGCTTAGCGATCGGGCGCACCATGGCCGCTATTCTGGAAAACTATCAGCTTGCCGATAAAACCATCCAAGTGCCTGAGGTGTTACAACCTTATCTCAAACGGGAGGTTCTCTAGCCCCTCAACATCCCCAACCCGAGATACAGGGCCGGCGGACAACTGCTAGAATCCAGAAGGCATAGACTCGGCTCTGTTTAGCTTCGATTTCAATTCAATTTCAATAAGTCAATTTCAATAAGGACATAACTCTATAGTGTTGATGCAGTACAAATCCCAATTGACCCGTTACAAATCCTTGGCTGTGAAACTCACGGTTGCTCTGACCTTGACGATTTTGACCCTAGTCGGAAGCAGTCAAACGGTTTTAGCTCACCACCCCACGGGAGGCAAAACCCCCAGTAACGTTTTTGAGGCCCTACTCTCAGGCTTTGGCCATCCGATTATCGGCTTAGATCACTTGGCGTTTGTGGTGGCCAGTGGCTTACTAGCAACTCAGCTACGTCGGGGTTGGATCGTGCCCGTGGGGTTTGTTCTCACGGCGATGCTGGGAACGGGCCTGCATCTCCAGGCGGTGACGTTGCCGATGGCTGAGATGTGGATTGCTCTTTCGGTAATTGTTGCTGGGGGATTGATTGCCAGCGAAAGTCAACGCCAATCGTCTGATTCGTCTTTCTCTCAATCGTTTGGCCTGACTCTGGCCGTGGCGATCGCCGCTGCGGTAGCCGGCCTATTTCACGGGTATGCCTACGGTGAGTCGATTATTGGCGCAGAAATGGGACCGATCGCCGCCTATTTGACCGGGTTTACCTTAATTCAATTGGTGATTGCCGCTGGAACCTATACGCTGGTGCAAGTCAGCCTATTCTCGTCTCAATACCGCCGCGCGATCTTGCGTGCTTTAGGTTTGGCCATTAGTACTTTCGGCATCGTGGTTCTGGGAACTGGCCTGTTCAGTTAAGGCTTACAGGGGTTCAAACACAGGACAGGTTCCGTCGGCAGTGACTTTAAAGCCGTAAAGTGGCGAGTTCTCGTTGAAACATTGTTGAGCGCGATAGTAGGCACAATTGGCACAACAGGGAAGGCTCGGGGGAATTTGTAAGGCTCGTTCTCGCCCCAAGAGTTCTCGTTGGGAAATCCCCCGTAGCACCAACTCATCCCCTTGCCAGCGGGTTTCGACTAATCCAGTATCGGCGAAGTGATGCCAGCGGGAGTCTCGGCTGAGGGCTTTATCGAATTGTACAATCACCCCCCCGGTTCCTTCGCTGACTTCCCCTTGATAGCGAGAGTCGGGCAGTTCCGGTTGTGGACGTTTGTCTCGTAGGGGCAGTTGCACCAGTTTACCGGCGGCGGGACAGTGGATTTGATAGCGGCTACAGAGTTCGTCGAGGTTGGCTAAATCTGCTAGATAGTTGGGGGAACCATGAACGAAAACGATATGTTGTGGCCGCAGGTTATGGATGAGTTGGCTGGTTCCTGAGCGATCGCAGTGGGAACTGAGAAGATAGGTTTCGAGGTGGATGCGGGGATGCTCGTCTAGGTCAGCGTCGGGATCGCTATAGCCGGGATGAAGGGGGTAGAGAATCAACCAAGATTGGTCTGGGTTGGCATTCACCTTTTGGCGACAAAAATGATGCCAGTCGCTCTCGATGTCCGTCAGAACTAGGGTGGGAACCTCTCCTAAGCTCACATCTGGGGTGAGTCGGCGCATTCTGGGGCGGATGCGATCGTCCCAGAATAGGGGTTGATGACGGGCGAAGTTTTGGACGGCGGTGGGAAGATGGGGAAGCAGGTCGAGGTAGCGATCGCAGCCAGCGGCGAGGGATGCGTCAACCCAGATATCGATGTTGCGGCCGGTGAAGTGGTGGTGCGATCGCAACAACATCAGCAGTTCTTGCCCCAATCCCAGCCGAGGAACAGGCATGAGGATCAGGTGTTGCTCAGCTAGGGCGCGATTGATACGTTCGGCCAGTTGGTTTTCTTGAGTTCGTCGGCGGGGATAGCGGGCGGTTCCATAGCTTCCTTCGGCGATGAGGACATCCGGGTGCCAATTGCGGACTTCTTCGAGGGGGAGGCCTTCAGCTAGGCGGGAGTTGGAGAGTAGAAAGTCGCCGCTATAGACGACGGAGTAGGTGCGATCGCTACCATGATAGGTCAGACGAACGAGAGATGCTCCCGGCAAATGTCCCGCCGGAAACAGTTCTAGCCACAAGTCTTTGGCAATTTCGATCGCCGTCCGCCAAGGTAAGACGTGACAGAGATCGGCCACATCGGCTGCATCTGGCAGATCGAGCCAGTTTAGGGGCAACAGTTGCGCCGTCACCTCGCTGGCGTAAATCGGTAGCTCAGGCCGCGCTTGATGTAGGGCCAACAGTCCCCGAGCATGGTCACTATGAGCATGACTACAGATGACACAATCAATGTTAGCCGCCTCACCATCGGCTGGCTCAAGTAGGGGCGAGAGATCCTCGATGCCACAGTCGAGCAGCACCTGATAGGGACCAAGCCGCATTTGCACACACAGCCCCTCCTGGGCATGACCGACACCGTAGGGTAGACATTCAAGCTGAAGGCTCACGGATGGCTGTTACAGTCCTCCAAAGATATCCCCCCATGCTAACAAGTTGTACTCGTTGCTACTAGATGCCCTAGGCTACTTGTTACGAATTTATAAATCTCTAATTTTTGCTTGACAAAAACAAGAAAAAATGCGAAGCCATCAAGCCATAGAAATAAAGAGCTAGAATACAAAAGTTGCCCATTGCCCATTGCCTCTCGCCTATTCACTATTCACTATTCCCTATTCCCTATTCACTATTCACTATTCCCTATTCCCTATTCCCTGTTCCCTAATCTTGCCTTCTCCCTCATGGAACTGCCCCAATTCGGCAACATTAAACATCCTGGCCGCTGGCTCATTGCCCTGATTGCAGCGGGAGTGTTAGGAACCGTTGCAGTAGCCGGAGTGACGAGTCGCCGCAGGGGATCTGAAGTGAACCTTGAGGAGTTGACGGTAGAAGTCGATGCCGCTGATGTCCGAGTTCGTATTGAAGCAACTGGGGAAGTGCAACCCATCCAACGGGTGAACCTTAGCCCCAAAACCCAAGGGCGCTTGGAACAGCTTTATGTTGAACAAGGAGATGAAGTCAGCCAGGGAGAAGTGGTGGCGGTGATGGAAAATGACGAATTGGCCAGCCAGTTAGCTCAAGCTGAGGCCCGCTTAGATCGCGCCCGCGCTCGTTTGGCTGAACGGGAAAATGGTCCTCGCGCTGAGGAAATTGAACGGGCCAGAGCCTCGGTGCGTCAGGCGGAGTCGCGCTTGGCCAGTGCTGAGGCCAATTTGGCTCAATTAGAGGCCGGCAATCGCCCGGAAGACATTGCTGAGGCAGAGGCGGCCCTGACACGGGCGCGATCGAGTATTCGTGAGGCAGAATCAAGGATGACGTTGGCGCAAGCTGATGTACGCCGCAATGAACAGCTTTACCGAGATGGGGCAATTTCTCGGCAGGAGCTCGATCGCGCCCAAGATGAGGCCCGTCGCGCCCAAGCGGCGGTTGAACAGGCCCAGGCGGCCGCGTTAGAAGCTCAACGACGGTTAGAGCGCCTTCGCAGTGGTAGTCGTAGCGAGGAAATTGATCGCGCTCGGGCGGAGGTAGACTCGGCTCGGGCTGATGTGTCCCAAGCTCAGTCTCAGTTAGAGGAATTGTTAACCGGAACTCGCCCGGAAACCCTAGCTCAAGCGATGGCTGATGTGATGGAAGCGGAGGCTCAAGTGCGCTTTGCCGAGATTCAGTTAGAGGAGACTCGGGTACGCGCTCCCTTTTCCGGGATTATTACTCAGCGTTATGCCGATGAGGGGGCGTTTGTGACGCCGGCGACGTCAGCTTCGGCGGTGAGTTCGGCCACATCCACCTCTGTGGTGGCTTTGGCGCGGGGGTTAGAGGTGTTGGCGAAGGTTCCTGAGGCCGATATTAGTCAGATTAAGCCGGGCCAGTCTGTGGAGATTGTGGCCGATGCGTTCCCCGATGAGGTGTTTATGGGGGAGGTGGATTTGATTGCCCCCGAAGCGGTGGTGGAACGAGATGTGACGCTGTTTCAGGTGCGTTTGAGGATTGTGACTGGGTTGGATCAGTTACGCTCGGGGATGAATGTGGATTTGACGTTTTTGGGCGATCGCTTGGCCAATGCCTTAGTGTTACCAACGGTGGCGATCGTCTCTCGTCAAGGCGAAACCGGGGTTTTGGTTCCTGATGAGGACAATCGTCCCCAGTTTCGGGCAGTGACGTTAGGACCCACTCTTGGCAATCAAATTCAGGTTTTGGATGGCTTGGAAGATGGCGATCGCGTTTTCTTGGAGTTACCCGAGGGAGAAAATTTAGATGATATCCTAGAGCAAGATTTCTAATACCATTTTTCAAAATTCATGCCATAGATGGCCGTAGGGGCGAACCGCAAGTGGCGCGCCCTCCCCCAGTGTTGATGTATAGCAAACATATCGAA
>LJZT01000138.1 GCA_001314905.1 Phormidium sp. OSCR | reverse complement strand
CGATAGTCTAATAGCTTCACCGTGGGGAAGCTAAAGCTTAACTGACAGCCGAAGAGGTTTTCATTAAGTTGTTGAGGTCGCCAGGAGTTGCGCTCATCGGCTAAGACCGCAAAACTGGCTACTGGGCGCGAGTAGCGATCGCGGATGCGATAGTTGTACTGATACATCCGTTCGATAAAGTCCTTATCGGCCTGACTCTGGATTTCGATATGTACCAACACCCAGGCGGTTGAGCCATCGATACGATATACTTTCACCAACTTATCGGCGAAGCGCGTTCCCAGTTGAGCATCCCGCACTACCTGTTGCAGTTCTTTGTCTAGGAACTCTACGGGCCGCGTCCAATCGATTCCCTGACTGGGAAAGAAGAAGTTCATGAATGGCTCGAAGTAGCATTCGAGGAGGTCTTTCCAGGGGCTATCAAATTCTAAGTTTGGGTTTTGACGGTCTGAAGTCATTGTTGTCTGAAGCCATTATTACCTGAATTTTGGTCACCTGAATTTTGGCTATTTTAATCCTACGATCGCCCCAACAGCTTCGGTAGTCTGAATCCCTGAAAACCACTGTTTAAGGTTTCCTTAAAAGAACGATTGAGATTATCGACATAGGTAAACAACACCGGAACCACTAATAAAGTCAACATGGTCGAGGTCGAAAAGCCGCCAATGACGGCGATCGCCATGGGGGAGCGCACCTCACCGCCGGCCCCCAACTCCAAGGCAATGGGCATCATCCCCGCCACCGTCGAAATTGCCGTCATGAAAATCGGACGCAAACGGGACACGCCCGCCTCAACGATCGCCTTAAATTGAGGGATTTCTTTTTCTTCATTTGCCAGGGTACAATCGACCAACAAAATGGCATTTTTAGTGACTAATCCCATCAACAAAACAATGCCAATCAAAGCAAATAAACCCAGTTCTTTTTGAGTAATTAAAAGTGCCAACAAAGCTCCACCCACTGATAACGGTAACGCCACTAAAATCGTCATGGGATAGAGGAAATTGTTATATAACAGCACTAAAATGGCATAGATACAGAGAACGGCAAAGGCCAACGCCCCTAAGAAACGGGTGAAAATATCGACCATAATTTTGGCATCACCCGAGGGTTGCTCAAACACCCCAGGCGGTAGAGGATTCATCGCCGGTAAGTCTCGCACAGCCGTGAGCGCATCTCCGAGAGAAATGCCCTCTAAATTGGCTTCGACAGCAATCTGACGAGCGCGATCGAAGCGGTCAATTTGGGCCGGACCACTACCGAGGCCAATCTGGGCCACCGAGGCTAGGGAGACCAACGCCCCGGATTGACTGGGAATTTCTAAATTGCGCAGAGTTTCTAAGTTATTGCGGTAGGCTTCGGCAATCTGCACCCGGATGACAATTTGGCGGTCGGGGAGGTCAAATTTAGCTAAATTCGCTTCTACATCCCCTAAAGTGGCTAAATTCGCCGTGCGGGCGATCTCCTGAACCGACACCCCTAAATCCGCCGCGCGTTCAACATCTGGCCGAATTAACAATTCTGGCTGGACTAAACTAGCACTAGAGGCAATTTCGACTAACCCAGGAATCTCCCGCATTTGCTGTTCCAGGGCCGTGGCCGTCTCCATCAGCACCTCGGGATTCTCACTACTTAAGACGATGGAGAGGTCTTTTCCACCCCCGCCAGCCCCCGCCGACTGGAAACTGAGTCGCGCCCCCGGAACCTCAGCCAACTCAGGGCGAATCTCGGCTTCAAACTCCTGTTGGTTTACCTGCCGCTCGTCGGTGGGTTTGAGAATCGCCCGCACTGTGGCCCGGTTCACTGACCCCGTTGACCCCCCACTACCGGCGGAGATAAACACATTCTCCGTCGCCGGATGACTCAGTAACACTTCACTGAGGCGATCGCTCACCTGTAGGGTATCGTCTAAGGTCGCCCCAGGAGGTAACTCCACGTTGACCGTACTAATGCCCTGATCCCCATCTGTAAACAGCCCCTGAGGGATATAGGGAACCAGTTGTAAGCTGCCAATAAAGAAGGCAATGGCAATCAATAAGGTCGTCACCCGATTGCGCAAGGCCCACGTCAAGGCCCGACGATAGGGACCCGGTTTCGGGGAAGGATTCAACAAACTCGACTCATTGCGGGTTTGGGGTTTTGACTTGAGCAAATAGGCTGACAACATCGGCGTCATCGTCGTCGCCACAAGGGTCGAAAACATCGTCGATACGGCAACAGTCACCCCAAACGGTTGGAAAAACTGTCCCGGAATCCCTCCCATAAAGGCCACCGGCAGAAAGACCGCCACAATTGTGGCCGTTGTCGCCACCACCGCTAGGCCAATCTCATTGGCCGCATCCAACGCCGCTTGAAAGGGTCGTTTTCCCATGCTTAGGTGGGTGTCGATGTTCTCAATCATACAGATGGCATCATCGACCAAGTTGCCCACCGCCAAAGACAAGGCCAACAGGGTCATGCCATTGAGGGTATAGTCCAACCATTGCATCACCAAGAAGGTGGGAATAATCGACAGCGGCAGAGCCACCCCTGTAATGAGGGTCGCTCGCCAATCTCGTAGGAAAAAGCCCACGGTAATTGTGGTCAGTAAACAGCCGAAGATTAAGGCATCAATGGAGGCTTGATAGGAATCACGAATCTCGTTAGCGCGGGTAAAGAGGAGTTGAAACTCAATATCATCGGGGAGAATGCCGTTTTCTAACTCCGCCACTCGTTCTCGAACCCCCTCTTCGACGGGAACCACGCTAGAACCGCTGCTGCGTAACACCTGAAACGCCACCACCTCTTCTTCTCCCTCTTGGGTGATGAGTTTTGCCTGTTGACGGCGATCGCCGAAACTATCCTCGACGGTCCCTAAACTGGATAAGGGAACTGACTCACCATTGGCAAGGGCAATGCGATAGCGTTGTAAATCCTCCACGGTTGGGGCGCTTCCTAGGGTACGAATACTCTGTTCTTGTCCCCCGGCTTGCGATCGCCCCCCAGAAAGGTTGATATTCAAAGCACGAATCTGGTCGTTCACCTGAGTCGCCGTAATGCCCAAGGCTTTGAGTCGTTGCGGGTTGAGTTCTACCCGAATTTCTCGGTCAACGCCCCCAGTCCGGTTGATTTGGGCCACCCCCGAAACCTGCAAGAGGGCGCTACTAATTTGGCGATCGACCAATTGGCTAAGTTCCTCGACCGTGCGCTGATTGGAGCGCACCGCATAGCCCATAATTGCCCCTCCAGCAAACTCCAACCGTTCTACAATCGGTTCATTGATATCTTGGGGGAGTTCCGTGCGAATTTGCGAAACGGCATTGCGGACATCGTTGGTGACGCGATCGGTATCGGTTCCCAGGACAAAGTTAATCGTCGTCACCGACACCCCATCATTCACCGTCGATTGCAATTCATCGATATTCCCCAATCCCGCCACCGCGTCTTCGACCTTCTGAGTCACCTGGGACTCCAACTCCGAGGGGCCAGCCCCCGGTTGCGTCACCGTGATTTGCACCACAGGAACATCGATATTCGGCGTGTTATCAATCCCCAATTGAAAAAATGAGGTGATGCCCACAACGGTCAGGATAATGAATAAAACCAGGGTGGGAACAGGGCGTTTGACAGACCAGGTTGAGAAGCTCATAAAGAAGGGAACAGGGAACAGGGAACAGGGAATAGGGAATAGGGAACAGGGAATAGGGAATAGGGAATAGGGAATAGGGAACAGGGAACAGGGAACAGGGAATAGGGAACAGGGAACAGGGAACAGGGAACAGGGAACAGGGAATAGGGAATAGGGAATAGGGAACAGGGAATAGGGGGCATTCCCTTGTGGATGTTTGGCTTAGTCGGCGACTCGGACGAGATCGCCGTCGCTGAGGAAACCGGCGCCGGAGACGGCGATGCGATCGCCGGGTTCTAAGCCGTTCAACACTTCTACCTGGCTCGAGTCGAGAACTTCCCCGAGTTCGATGCGCGTCGCTATCACCGTATCGTCGGCGTTGAGGCGGAAGACTTGAGCCGTTCCGTCGGCTTGGGGAATCACCGCCGCTGAGGGAATTGTTAACCCCTCGACGGTGTTGGTGACGATTTCCCCCTCCAAAAACATTCCTGGACGGAGAATCTCATCGCTCGGCAAATCTACAACAACAGTGGCTTGACGAGTGTCAGGATTTATGGTAGGCAGAATCTCGCGAACACGTCCTTGAACATCGATGCGATCGTCCGCGTCGGAAGTCACCCGCACCGGGGCGCCTGGGCGAACTAACGGCAATTGGGTTTCAGGAACTTGCAACTGTAACTCCAACTGTCCCTGGGCAATTAACGTAAACAGAGTTCCCGAGGCACTGCTGACATCGCCCACCCGTGCTTGGCGTTCGGCAATAATTCCCCCCCGGGGCGCTACCACAAGGGTTTGATCGAGGCGAGTTTCCAACTCTTGAACCACGGCATCTTGGTTCTGCACCCCAGATTCGGCATTAGCCACCCCCGCCTGGGCCGCTTCGATGCCAGCGAGAGTGCTTTCTAACGTGGCTTGGGCGCTCTCTACATTGGCTTGAGCATTCAAAACATCGGCCCGAGCGCTATCGATTTCCGCTTCCGCCACCCGCACATCCTCAATGGCTTGGTTGACATCTTCTTGAGCGGTTCGTAAATCCCGTTGCCGCAATTCCACTTCCTGGCGACTAATGGCCCCATCATTGGCTAGGTCTTGATAGCGTTGATATTCCCGTTGCGCTTGTTCCAAACTGGCGCGAGCTTGGGAGACTCGGGCCTGATTGCGCGTCAGGGTGGCTTCGGCTTGAGCGACACGGCTTTCGGCTTGGCTCACTCCTGTGCGAGCGCGTTCTAGGTCCGCTTGAGCTTGACGGCGACGAGATTCGGCTTGGGTGCTCTCCGCCTGAGCGGTACTGACGGAGGATTGGGCCGAGTCAATTTGCGATAAAGCGCCCGACAGTTGCGACTGAAGTACCGAATCATCTAAAACCGCCAGCACGTCTCCTGGGGCAACAATATCCCCTTCTCGGACGCGAACCTCGATGATTTGTAAGCCCGTGGCCCGGGGCAGGATGGGCAGTAAGTCGTAGGCTTGGACGGTTCCACTGGCGTTAAGAGTGCGATCAACGGCTTGTTGTTCAACGGTAGCAGCGGTGACGGTTTGACTGGGATTGCGCTCAGTTTCCTCCGTTTCAGCCACGGGAGTCTCGGAGGATGACCCAGACAAGAGTCGTCCGCCAATCCCCGCCAGGACTAGGCCCACGGCCACTCCGATTAAAATAGATTTCCAATGGCTGCCCCCTGATTCCTCGCGGCGATCGCCGTGTCCGTGATCATCATCAGGGAAATCATCAGGGATAGGAGGGGCAGACTCCTCAATGTCAGGGGGAACTGTGGAGTTTTCCTCAACTCGTTGGTTTTGGTCGATGTTGTAACTCAAGGGTTTCACAGGGAATAGGGACAACAGATTACGCAAGATTGGGCCGGGCCATCCCCTGAGGGGCTAACCCATGATTTGTCAGATGTCCTGGGCCTTACGGAATACGGAAATTTTATTAAGAATTATGTAATTTATTATAGAGGTGTGACGAGAAAAATGGAGCGATCGCCAATAAGAAGTGCCGCTAAAACTTCCACCCCGGCCGACAGACATAAATCTAGTCGATACTTAGGACCTGGGCCTCTCGGGGTGTGCTTTGCCGTTATCTCAGCCGCAATGATAGACTCGTGGAGAGAGCCGAGCCATGAGCGTCCAGGATCTTCCCGCCATAACCCACCGGCTCTAAGCCAAGACATTAGCGGTTTAGGGCATAGCCATGGCCTCAAAATCGCCCCCAAACGACCAAGGATGTAAGGATTATGGCAGAGGTCGAAACCATTTTAGCCGGTCACTATAAGATTATCGCCATTTTGCGGGCTGGGGGGTTTGGTCAAACCTACATTGCCGAGGATTTACATCGCCCGGGTCATCCTCAATGTGTTGTCAAGCACTTAAAACCCGCCAATACCTCGCCAGATGGACTTCAGGTCGCCCGCCGCCTCTTTGATGCTGAAGCCCAAGTCCTGGAGAAACTGGGCAATCATGACCAGATTCCTCGACTTCTGGCTCACTTTGAGCAAGACAAGGAGTTTTATTTGGTTCAAGATTTGATTCAAGGACATCCGCTGAGTCAGGAGTTGCCCTTGGGCCAGCGGTGGGGGGAAGCTCAGGTGAAGGCCATGTTAGAAGATGTCTTGAGAATCTTAGCGTTTGTCCATTCCCAAGGCGTGATTCATCGGGATATTAAACCTGATAATCTCATGCGGCGAGAGTTAGACCAGAAATTCGTTTTGATTGATTTTGGGGCAATCAAAGAACTGGGAAAAGTCGGACTCAATCAAACGGAAGCGGTGAGTGCAACTGTAGCCATTGGCACTCCTGGATATATGCCGACGGAACAAGGACAGGGAAAACCTCGCCCAAGTAGCGATATTTATGCTCTGGGAATGGTGGCGGTTCAGTGTCTGACAGGGAGGCTTCCGTCTCAACTTCAGGAGGATTATGAGACGGGAGAACTCTGTTGGCAAGACCAAGCCATGGCAAGTCCAGGACTCGTTCAGGTGGTCACGCAGATGATTCGTTACCATTTTAAAGACCGGTATCGAACGGCGGAGGAGGTGTTGGCGGCCTTAAAGGCTCTCGATTCAGGAGCGGCGGCGATGCTGGCCACAGAAGCCTTCCCGAGCGCGGCGGCGGTTCCTCCTACAGCGGTTTCGAACTCTCCCCTCGTCAACCCTCCTGTTCCCGCCGCTTCTGCCACGATCGCCTATGCTCCGGCTTCGGGCGGGCCGCCCCAGTCCCATTATCCCGGTTCTCCTCAGTCGCCACCCGAGAAAAGGCAACGTCCAGTTTTGATTGGACTGTTGGCGTTTTTTCTGGTGTTTAGTTTGGGAAGTTTAGGGTATATTTGGGGATTCCGGGAGCGTTCTAATTCGAGTTCCGATGTCACCTCAGCTCCTCAGTCGCCCGAGTCCCCCGCTCCAATGGCCTCCGCTCCAGCAACTCCTATTCCTCGGCAAGCTCCCGATGACTTCATGAGGCAATACTATGAAAATATTAATCAGGAAGTCTATCGCAACAGTTGGGCGATGCTTTCTGATGGGTTACGGGACGATCCCCAGGCTCATCCAGATGGGTTTGCCTCTTATTTGGACTGGTGGACAAAGGTTCGATATGTAGAGGTTTTGAGTGCGGTCCCCATTCAGGTGAGTCATGAGCGGGCGATCGTGGAGATGGACTTACGATACTTTCTTCATTCGGGACGCGAGGTGAGGCAAAACCTACGATTTCATTTGATTGCTGACTCGGGTAATAGCTGGAACCTCGATCGCACCCAGGTTCAGTAATTGCTTCGCCGCGATCGCCCCCACCCCTCAGAAGATGACTTCGAGGGTCGCTTGCGGATTCTGAGGTTAAGAATTATGTATCTTAGTATAGATACATGAATGACGACAGCGGTGGAGCCAAGCTGAGGTAAGACGGACTCGGCCTTGGCCCCAATGGATTAGACTATCATCGACCATTGTGCTGTGATTTTGGCGGGGGTTTCCCGATTTCCCCGACGTTACTAACTTTCGACGAGAGTCTCATGCTGGATTTGAATACCACCCCCAACCCCCAACAGCCCGATTCGGGTGAATCGCCAACAACTGGGTCGTCAAGTTCCCCTCAGATGACGTTAGACTTTGCTGGGCGGCACAATGGTTCAACGGCTGAAGATATTGCCAGAATGCTGTCACAGTTGGGCTATGAGACCTTGACGCAACTGATTGCTGAGATTATTCCTGAGCCAATTCGCCTCAAACAGCCCCTCAACCTACCCAAACCTCTGACTGAAGCCGAGGCGTTAGGAAAATTGCGGGCGATCGCCGCTAAAAACCAAATCTTTCGGTCCTACCTAGGGATGGGCTACTCTGACTGCATCACGCCCCCAGTCATTCAACGCAATATCCTGGAAAACCCCGGTTGGTACACCGCCTACACCCCCTATCAAGCCGAAATTGCCCAAGGACGCTTGGAAGCTCTCCTCAACTTCCAAACTGTCATTATTGACTTAACGGGCCTCGACATTGCTAACGCCTCTCTCCTCGATGAAGCCACCGCCGCTGCTGAAGCGATGAGTCTCAGTTGGAGTGCCTCGAAGGCCAAATCGAATACCTATTTTGTCGCCGCCGATTGCCATCCTCAGACGATTGAAGTCGTACAAACTCGCGCCGAACCCTTGGGCATTGAGGTGCTTATCGGAGATTGGCAAACCTTTGACTTTACAACTCCGATTTTTGGGGCGTTATTGCCATATCCCACCACTAAGGGAGCGGTTTGTGATTATGGAGAATTTATTGAAACCGCCCACCAACATCAGGCCCTCGTGACCGTGGCGGCGGATTTACTCAGTTTGACCCTCTTAACGCCGCCGGGAGAGTTTGGGGCCGATATCGCTGTGGGAAGTAGTCAACGGTTTGGGGTTCCTCTGGGTTATGGCGGTCCCCATGCGGCCTATTTTGCGACGAAGGAGACCTATCAGCGCAAGTTACCGGGGCGTTTGGTGGGCGTTTCCAAAGATAACAGTGGTAAACCGGCCCTGCGGCTGGCGTTGCAAACCCGAGAACAGCATATTCGTCGCGATAAAGCCACCAGTAACATCTGCACGGCTCAGGTGTTGCTGGCGGTGATGGCCTCGATGTATGCGGTGTATCATGGTCCGGCGGGGCTGCGTGGCATTGCCCAGGGGATTCATGAGCGGGCGGTGATGTTGGCTGAAGGACTCAACCGGCTTAAGTTTCGCGTTAATGAGTCGGTTCTGTTTGATACGGTTGTGGTGCAGGTGGGGTCGGCGCAACGGATGATTACACGCGCGGCGGCCCAGTTTATTAATCTGCGTAAAGTCAGCGAGACGGAGGTGGGGATTAGTCTCGATGAAACCACCACTGATGCAGATGTGTTGGATTTGTGGCAGATTTTTGCCGATTCTCTGGAATTACCGTTTACCGTTGACCAGATGCGAGACCGGGTGCCAGAGTCGAAGTATGGGATTGGGCGATCGCCTCTGGCCCGAGAGAGTGAGTATCTGACCCAAGAGGTCTTTCATCAATACCATTCTGAGACGGAGTTCTTGCGCTATGTCCATCGTCTCGAAGGCAAGGATTTATCCCTGACGACCTCTATGATTCCTTTGGGGTCCTGTACGATGAAGCTCAACGCCACGGCGGAAATGCTGCCGGTGAGTTGGCCCGAGTTTGCGAAAATCCACCCCTTTGCGCCGAAATCTCAGACGCAAGGCTATCAGTTGCTATTTGGACAGTTACAGGCTTGGCTGGCGGAGATTACCGGCTTTGCAGGGATTTCGCTACAACCCAATGCCGGATCTCAGGGTGAATATGCAGGATTACAGGTGATTCGCGCCTATCATCGCGATCGCGGTGAGGCACAACGGCGGGTTTGTCTGATTCCCGAGTCCGCTCATGGGACGAATCCTGCCAGTGCGGTCATGTGTGGCATGAAAGTGGTGGCGATCGCCTGTGATGGGTCAGGAAACATTGATATCGAGGATTTACGGCGCAAAGCCGAGACACACGCCGAATCCTTGGCGGCGATTATGGTCACCTATCCCTCGACGCACGGGGTATTCGAGGAGAGTATTGTCGAAGTCTGCGAGATTGTGCATCGCTTTGGCGGCCAGGTGTATCTCGATGGGGCCAATCTCAACGCTCAAGTGGGGTTATGTCGTCCGGGAGACTTTGGCGCCGATGTTTGTCACCTAAATCTCCATAAAACCTTCTGTATTCCCCATGGGGGCGGCGGTCCAGGGATGGGACCGATTGGGGTCGCGGCTCATCTGTTGCCCTTTTTACCGGGTCATTCTCTAGTGTCGCCCCAGTCTCAGGCTCATCCTCAGGGAATTGGCGCGATTTCGGCGGCTCCTTGGGGCAGTGCCAGTATTTTGCCCATTTCCTGGATGTATATTGCCATGATGGGGGCGCAAGGTCTAACTGAGGCGACGATTTTGGCGATTCTCCATGCTAATTATCTGGCCCAACGACTCGATGGGGTCTATCCGGTGTTATATAAGGGCAAATCAGGACGGGTGGCCCATGAATGTATTTTGGATTTACGTCCCCTACGCAAGTCGGCGGGGGTAACGGTGGAGGATGTGGCCAAGCGGCTGATGGATTATGGCTTTCACGCCCCCACCATATCTTGGCCCGTGGCGGGAACAATGATGGTAGAACCGACGGAGAGTGAGTCCTTGGCGGAGATTGACCGCTTCTGTGAGGCGATGATTGCCATTCGGGGTGAGATTGAGGCCATTGAATGGGGTGAGGTGGATGAGGAGAATAATCTGCTCAAGAATGCCCCCCATACGGCGGAGTCGTTGCTGTCTGGGGAATGGGAG
>LJZT01000136.1 GCA_001314905.1 Phormidium sp. OSCR | reverse complement strand
GCAAGAGGCAAGAGGCAAGAGGCAAGAGGCAAGAGGCATAACCCACCCCTGCCCCTCCCAGGAGGGGAAGGCAAGAGGCAAGAGGCAAGAGGCAAGAGGGTAAGAGGGGAGTGTCGGGTGGTACTCCCCTGGGTTGGGGATGTTTTAGAGTTTGAGCATGGCCATGAAGGCTTCTTGGGGAACGTCGACGGTGCCGATCGCCTTCATGCGTTTTTTCCCTTTGGCTTGTTTCTTCAAGAGTTTTTTCTTGCGAGAAATATCGCCGCCGTAGCATTTGGCTAGGACATCTTTGCGCAAAGCGGGGATGCGTTCGCTGGCGATAATTCGACTGCCAATTGAGGCTTGTAATGGCACTTTGAACTGATGACGGGGGATTAACTCTTTGAGTTTTTCGACTAAGGCCCGCCCAACAGGATAGGCTTTGTCTCGGTGAACGATGACGGCTAGGGCATCGACGGGGTCGCTGTTAACCATGACATCGAGGCGTACGAGGTCGTTTTCGCGGTAGCCAATCATCTGATATTCCATGCTGGCGTAGCCGCGCGATCGCGATTTGACTTGGTCGAAAAAGTCGGTCACGACTTCGGCGAGGGGCAATTCGTAAATCAGGGTAGTGCGGGTGGGGGTGAGGTATTTCATGTTTTTGAACTCGCCGCGACGACCTTGGCAAAGTTCCATGAGGGTCCCGACGTACTCTTCGGGGGTAATCAGATCCACCTGAACGTAGGGTTCTTCGATTTTCTCCCGTTGGACGGGATCGGGCATCAAACTGGGGTTGTCGATGTTGATCACTTCGCCGTCGGTGGTGGTGACGTGATAGACCACGGAGGGGGCGGTGGTGATTAAATCGAGGTTATATTCCCGTTCGAGGCGTTCCTGGATGATTTCCATGTGCAACAGGCCCAGGAAGCCGCAACGGAAGCCGAACCCCATGGCGCTGGAGGTTTCGGGTTCGTAGTTGAGGGAGGCGTCGTTGAGTTTAAGTTTTTCGAGGGCATCCCGTAGGTCTTCAAATTGGTCGGAGTCGGTGGGAAAGAGGCCACAGAAGACCATGGGTTTGGCTTCGGTGTAGCCGGGGAGGGGGCTGTCGGCGGGGGCTTTGGCGAGGGTGATGGTGTCACCGACGCGGGCATCTTCGACGGCTTTGATGGCGGCGGATAGGTAGCCCACTTCTCCGGCGTGGAGGCTGTCTACTTGTTGCTGGGTGGGGCAGAGAATGCCGATTTCGTCGAGGTCGAATTCTTTTTTTGAGGCCATGAAGCGGACGCGATCGCCCTGGTTGAGGGTTCCGTCCATGATACGGAAATAGACGATGACACCGCGATAGGGGTCGTAGTAACTGTCAAAAATTAAGGCCCGCAGGGGTTCGTCAATGGTATTTTGAGGCGGCGGTACTTGATGAACTAGGTATTCGAGGATTTCGGGGATACCGATGCCTTCTTTGGCGGAGGCGTGGATGGCTTCGGAACAGTCGAGGCCAACAACTTCTTCGATTTCTTCGATGACGCGATCGGGTTCGGCCCCGGGCAGGTCGATTTTGTTGAGAACGGGGATGATTTCGAGGTCGTTTTCTAGGGCCAGATAGACGTTAGCTAGGGTTTGGGCTTCGACCCCTTGGGAAGCATCGACCACCAGTAATGCCCCTTCACAGGCGGCGAGGGACCGGGAGACTTCGTAGGAGAAGTCCACATGGCCGGGGGTATCGATGAGGTTGAGGACGTAGCTTTGACCATCTTTGGCGGTGTAGTTCATCCGCGCCGCCTGAAGTTTGATGGTGATGCCCCGTTCCCGTTCCAAGTCCATGTTGTCGAGGAACTGTTCTTTCATTTTGCGCTGTTCTACGGTTCCGGTGTAGGACAGCAGGCGATCGGCCAGGGTGGATTTGCCGTGGTCGATGTGGGCAATAATTGAGAAGTTGCGGATGCGGGAGACGGGTACGTCGGTCATATAGGTGTTGGAGTAGCAGACTGTAGGATGATGAGGACGCAGAACCGGTGGTGTGACCGATTGCTTTACATATTTTAGTCGGTTGCTGGGGCTGTGGGAAATCTGCCGTCTGAGATCGTGGCAAAATGAGCTTGAGGAGTTTTGGGGCGATCGCCGCCGGCTCTTCGACCCCTTCATGGTTTTAGACGCTTTTATATCATCATTATGACAGGACGAGACGGAGAACTACGCACGACGGATGAACTCCTCAAACGCTACAAGGCTGGGGAACGGGAGTTTGAGCAGGTTCGCCTAAGTGGGGCGGATTTACACAATACGATTTTGCATGGCATTGATTTAAGTGAGGCGATTCTCAATCAAGCAAATCTCAGCCGGGCCGATTTGCGGGGAGCGGATTTGAGTTGGGTGGATTTGAGTGGGGCGGATTTGCGTGGGGCGGATTTGCGCGGTGCGATTCTGACTCGGGCGGATTTGAGTCGGGCCAATCTCAGTCACGCGAATCTGTTGCGGGCGGATCTGAGTTTGGCTAATCTTGAGGAGGCGAATTTGAGTGAGGCGATTCTCCCGGATGGCACGATTCAGGGGGTGATTACGCCTTTGGAAACGGAGGAGGCTGATGATACGGGGAGTACGCTTTTGCGGCTGTACTATCATCCTGTGTCTTGGAATGCGCGGCGGGTTTGGATTGCGCTGCTGGAGAAGGGGATTTCGTTTGAGTTGGTGCGTCTGAATTTGGATGGGGATCAGCGATCGCCCCAGTTCCTCGATGTTAACCCCTTTGGCCAGGTTCCGGTGTTGGTGGATGGGGAGTTTAGGGTGTTGGAATCCTTGGCAATTCTGGATTATATTGAGGCGATCGCCCCCTATCCCCCTTTGTTACCCCGAGAACCGAAAGCCTTGGCTACGGTACGGATGATTGAGATGTTGACGGTGAATGAGCTGTTACCGCGACTGATGCCGCTGATGCGTCATGAGTTTGGAGAAACCCGCTTAGATGAGTCGGCGTTAACGGGGCTGCATGAGTCCTTAGATGAGGTGTTACGGGTCTTTGAAGAGACGTTACAGGGACGACCCTATTTTGGGGGGGTAGCCCTGAGTCTGGCGGATATTGTGGCGGGTACGGTGATTCCTTGGCTGCCCCGTTTGGGCCATCTCCTGCCGAAGTTCCCACAGTTACAAGGCTGGTGCGATTTATTACACCAACGCCAGACTTGGCAGCAAACGGAACCGACGGAGGGAGAACTGGCGGCGGCTCAGTCTCATTTACGGCAACTGTTGGCAGCCACCTAGCCGGCAGTGGGCGACCCCCACTCGGCGATCGCTGGTCGACAAAGGTAAGCCCCTACGTTCCCCTCTGGGGAGGGGTGCCCTTCCGGCGGGGTGGGTTATCCGGTGTTCCCTATTCCCTATTCCCTATTCCCTATTCCCTATTCCCTATTCCCTATTCCCTATTCCCTATTCCCTATTCCCTATTCCCTATTCACTATTCCCTATTCCCTATTCCCTATTCCCTATTCCCTATTCCCTATTCCCTATTCACTATTCCCTATTCCCTATTCACTATTCCCTATTCCCTATTCCCTATTCCCTATTCCCTATTCACTATTCCCTATTCCCTATTCCCTATTCCCTATTCCCCCCATCGGTCCTAAATAGTTCTGGAGATAGGGGGAAAAGACCTCGTAGATGAGGGTTAGGGGTTGTCCGTGATGCCAAAACAGGTAGTGACGACCCCAAAAGGGGCCGGACTGGTTAAAGGCGTGTTCTAGGGGTCGTGAGTGACCGTAATAGATGCCTCGCACGTCGCGATAGAGTTCGGCATGGATGCGGGAGAGGTTTTCCCAGATGGGGAGGGAACGGTTTTGCAGGTAGTCGTCGATGTGGCTGGCTTCCCACCAGGAGGTGGCGTAGGCGAGTCGTTGCCCGGAGGCGGTGCGTAACCAAACTTGTCGCCGCAGTCGGGGACTGGGGACGGCTTTGATGAGATCGGGAGCGCCGTCGCCATCGGTGCCAATGGCGGACATATCGATGACATCGACTTCTGTGGGTTCTCCGGTGAGCAGTCGTAGGTGACGGGTGGGGGAGCCGTCGCCTAGGAGCAGCATTTGCCAGGCGGGGGCGAGTTGTTGGTGGGGTAAGCCATTGCGAACCGCGTCTTCTCCCCCATGCCAAATCAGATCAAGGGCGTTCCAAGTTCGGTAGGCATCGGCGCGATCGGGATACTCGAACGTCGCAGTCAATTTTCTTAATAGAACTTAACTTTCCGCTTCTATCATAGCGTTGTTCGTTCGATCGCTGGGCTTGTAGGCGGGATAAGGGGCGAAATCTAGGTTAGGCTTAAAAGGGGCCACATTTCCTGAGCGCCGTTTTGAGCTGTGGTACGGCAGCGAGTCTCGGGAGGTTTGCCCCGAGTCATTGGCTTATTCAAAAAGTTCTGAATGTTTGACGCTGACTGGGTTCAACGTTTTTCTAAGTTGATTGCACGTCATACGGGGTTGCTGATACGTCCCCAAGACGAGCGTAATTTGTGCAAGAAATTAGAGCAACGGCTAACGACGTTGGGATTTTCCTCTCCGTCGCCTTATTACGATTTGCTGTGTTGTGCGGTGGAGAATCCCTTAACGGTGGATAGCCAGACGACGGCGAGTCGCCGGGAATGGACGCTTCTGATTCGGCGTTTGGTGGTGACGGAAAGTTATTTTTTTCGCGATCGCGGTCAGTTTGAGTTGTTGCGATCGCGTCTGCTGCCAGAACTTTTAGTCAAACAACGCAATATCGCGGCCCAAACGGGAGAACGTCCTCGGTTAAAAATTTGGAGTGCGGCTTGTGCGTCGGGGGAGGAACCCTATTCGTTGGCGATTGTGTTGTGGGAACTCATCAATGATCGCGATCGCTGGGATTTACAGATTATCGGCAGTGATATTAATGATGAAAGCTTAGCCCAAGCCAAACGGGGTGAATATAGTGCTTGGTCATTTCGTCAGGTGGAGGCGTCGATTAAAACTCAGTATTTCCGCCAACAGGGCGATCGCTATATCCTCAACCCCGAGATTCGTCGCTTGGTGAGGTTCGAGCGTGTCAATCTCGTCAGTGATCCGTTGCCTGATGCCAATCTGAACCTCTATGATCTTGACTTAATCCTCTGTCGTAATGTCTTTATCTACTTTGATCGCCCGTCCATCGAACGGGTTTTGGATAAGTTCTATCACAGTCTCAGCTTAGGGGGTTATCTAATTGCGGCTCATGCTGAACTCCAAGGCGCGGGCCATCATCAGTTTCATAGCCAGTTGTTTCCTCAATCGGTGGTCTATCAACGCTGCGATCGCCTCGAACGCAACCGTATTGTCAACGCTCCCGGCAAAGGGAGGACGGTGTCAAGTTGTCAATCGCCCCCCACTCCCACGCCGCTACCGATTCTCTCGCACTCGAGCAAACCCTCTAGCTTCAAAAGCGTACCGCTTCCTGTCGCCTCTCACTCTGCCCCGGTGGTTCCCCTCTCGGCGCCAGGGCCGGCTGCTGAGACGAGTCATCCCCGATGGCAAGATGCTCTACGCCATTTTCGCACTTCGGCTTATCATAAAGCGATTCACTGTGCTGAGAGGACCCTCTCGGACTATCCCCGTCATCTTGACGCCTATTTACTGATTGCTCGGGCCTATGCCAATCTGGGGGAGTATCAAAAAGCGGTTTATTATTGCTTACAAGCTCTCGAAATCGATTCGTTGGCGATCGCGCCCCATTATCTCTTGGCGCATCTCTATGAGGCTCAGGGCAACATTAACCGTGCTAAACGCATCTTAAAGAAAATTGTCTATCTGGCTCCTAAAATGCCGTTAGCGTACTTGGAACTCGCCCAAATCTACCGTCTCGAAGGGGACACTCGACGAGCCGATCATATGGAAAGAAGCGCCATCCAAATTCTGCGATCGCTCCCTCCAAGCACTCCCATGGATGTTGAGTCAAAACTCACGGCTGGCGACCTCTTACAACAACTCAACATCTGTTGATTTCACTCAATCAATTTAACCCACCCGGATAGTCCGAATCTTTATTACTTATGGATTTATCTCCCTATTTATTATTTGACATTAATCGCAACCACTATGCCATTAATGCAACAGTCGTCGAAGAAGTATTTTTTCTACCCGAACTCACTCCCATTGCTGAAGCCCCCCGAGATATTGTGGGAATGTTTAACCTGCGCGGTACGATTGTGCCAGTGTTCGATCTTCCCCGTCGTTTGGGACACCACCGCCAGCGTTATCAGTTAAGTGACAGCTTAATTACCATTAACCAGGGGGATACAATTTTGACGTTTCTCGTCAATCAAGTGCGAGAGATTGTTCAAATCAACTCGGAAGACATCACCCAAAAGTTTGCCTATCAGGAGTCCGGAGAGTTCCCCAAAAACACAAGTTCATCAACGACTAAATCTGGAGATAGTTCAGCCAAAAACCTAAGGCGGCAACACCGTTTTCTAAAAGGAGTTGTTGAATTTGAAAATAACTTAATTGCCATCCTGGATGAGCAAATTATTCTCCAAGAAGTCCGTCAACAACTCCCCCAAGATGAAGAGATATCAGACGAGTCCGCTGAGGCATTTGATGCCGCAAACGGAAAAGGGGATAGCTTTCAATTTTGCCCTGAGGCAACCCTTGAAGAACAAGATATTTTTCGTCAACGAGCCAACAGCTTACGTATACCCGCTGAAACCGCTGACTTAAAGCAAGTTTTATCATTAGCCGTTGTCGCCCTAGAAGGGGAGTATTTCGGCATTGACTTACAGCTTGTGCGTGAGTTTACCGATTTGCGTAACGTAACACCTATCCCCTGCTGTCCACCCCATGTAGTGGGGAATATGAACCTGCGGGGGGAAATCCTCACCCTAGTCCGTATCAATGATTTTCTTAACCTTCAACCGACCTTATCAGATGAAGACCCCAGTCAAACCTTAAGCCAGCGTGCGGTGGTGGTGCAAGTTGAGGATATGGTGGTGGGGATTGTCGTCGATGAAGTCTTCGACGTCACACCGGTTGATCCCACTAAAATCTCGCCGATGCCCACGGCCATTCGCGCGAGTTCCGATGAGTATTTGCAAGGTACAATTCTTTACAAGGCAACAGCCCTGACGATTTTAGATATCCGCAAATTACTCAGTCAGGGACAATTAGTTGTGGATGAAGAACCCTAGTTGTTTAATTTAGTCGGTTCAGCCAACTATGTCAGTGAATGGGTAAGGGCCGTCTCTCTAGCGACTATCGCTTAAATACTTCAGTGCAGCATCGCCAAACTTATGGGCAATTTTTTACTCCCCCAGCTTTGGCAAAACTCATGTTGCAATGGGTGATTCAGCTGCACCCTAAGGTTATTTTAGATCCTGCCTTTGGTTTAGGTGTTTTTTACCGACAACTTTTGGTGTTACGGAAAGATAATCCAACGTTGTCTTCACAGTTTTTTGGCTATGATATCGACTCGTTGATTCTATCCTATTGCCAAGATATCGCCTCAGACTTCTCTTTAACGCTGTTCAATGCCGATTATCTAAATGCGGATATTACTGGAGTAGATGCTATTATTTGTAACCCACCTTATATGAGGTTTCAGAAGTTTTCTAATCGAACGTCTATTTTGGCTAAGCTAGAGATGAAGCTGGGTTATAAACTCCCTGGTCATTCTAATCTTGCTTCTCTGTTTCTGGTGAAGTCTTTGGCGGAACTTAATCCAGGAGGTCGCCTTGCTTTTCTGATGCCATTTGAGTTTTTTAATACGGGATATGGAGTCCCCGTAAAACAAAGTTTAGTAAAAAACAATCTGTTAAAGCAGATTATTTTAATTAAAAATGAACGGGATTTATTTCCTGACGCTTTAACGACAATTTGCCTGTTATTGTGTGAAAATAATAGTCGAGATGAGTTAATCAAAGTTAGCCATATTTTCACTCAACGACAACTCAATCAAATTGAAGATCTAAGCCAGCTTGATTATCGTTCACGTTCAGTCGGTCAGTTACCTTCGCAGGAAAAATGGTCACCACTTTTAGAGTCCACTCCAGATCGGTCTAGGATTCCGGAAGGCTTTGATTCTTTGGCTAGTTATGGTACTTTTAAACGAGGAATTGCCACGGGGGCCAATGCTTTTTTTGTGCTTAAACCTTCTCAAATAAAAGAGCTCAAGTTGGCGTTAGACTATTGTTCTCCCTGTATTACAAAAAGTCATCAAATTCAAGATTTAATCTTAACAAATGATAGGTTTCAAGGCTTAGTTAAGTCTGATCAAGCGGTCTATTGTTTAAATGTTGTGACAACTGATCCTCCGGAAGTCAAAGCTTATATTAAGTTTGGGGAACGGTGTCAGTTTCATCAGCGATATCTGACGAAACGGCGACATCCTTGGTACAAATTGGAGACACGCCAGGCTGCTCCTTTGTTGATTGGAGTCTTTCATCGAGGTCGTTTTAAGGTCATTCGTAATCTGTCAGATGCTCTAAATTTAACCTGTTTTCATGGGTTTTATCCTAATGAGCTAGGACTGAATTGGCTTGATCACATTTTTGTCTATTTGATTAGTGATTTCGGTCAAGAACTTGTGAAACTCAATCAACGTCAGTACGGTAATGGTTTAGATAAGTTTGAGCCGGGAGATTTAAATAAAAGTCGGGTTCCAAACCCAGAACAATTAGGGAGTTTGGAATCAGCGGCGGTGGCTCGGGTTCTTAAACTGGCTTATGTGGATCAGCCGGGGGCGATCGCCTTAAGTAATCAGCTCATGAACAGCATCTGCTCATAACTGTTAGTCGATAAACTTACGGGGACGGAGAATGGCACGACGCAGTCGTAATTTATATTCAGGATCATCAATAATATGGGCACCAAAACGAGAAAGATGAGGATTCATCAGTTGTGCGTCGAATAGGTCAAAGTCCCGTTGACGTAAATGCTCGACTAATTTCACCATAGCCACTTTTGAGCCATCGGAAATGTTAAAAAACATGGATTCACCAATAAAGGCGGCCCCGATCGCAATCCCAAGAATACCGCCGGCGAGGCGATCGCCTTGCCAGGTTTCAAAACTATGAGCCCAACCGACTTTACGAAGGGCCAGATAAATCTCTTTGAGTTCCGGGGAAATCCAGGTCGTTTCTCGATTGGCACAGCCGTCAACAACGGCGGGAAAATCCCGGTTAATGGCGACGCTGAACCGTTCTTGGTTGAGAACTCGTCGTAGGGATTTGGGATAGCGGAAGCGAGAATCCAGAGGAATGAGGGTGCGTTCGTTACTGCAATACCAACCTAGACTCCCGGCAACGTCGTCATCGTCGTCATCGTTGTCATCGTTGGTCATGAGGAAATACCCTTGGGAATAGCCTCGAATAATATGAGTTAAATCAGTGTTCATTGCTGTTTTGGCAGACAACAGCTAGGATTTCGGTCAGACGGGGATAGGGGGGCGAGGATAAAGGCGCTACAATGATGCAAATGATGTCGGGCAAACGATTCAAACAGACTGCCTGAAGTTTAGGTTAACTCGTCACACAAGTTTACAAAATGGTATCAGATTCTCCTACCCCTCAACCTATCCGACCCGTCACCTTGCCGCCTGTGGAGAACCCCACCCAGGAAGGGCGGTGGCTCAAAGATAGTCTACACCGCTGGCTCGATGAGGAGTTTATTCCCGAAGCGGTCAATGGTGAGATTGCTGAACGAGCCACTCGTGTATATGTGCGACAGCGGATTGAGGGGGAAAATGATGTGGGATCGTTGGTGTTGGCGATTGTGACGGAAATGCAGTCGTTTGATTTCTCGGAAAGCTTTTTTGGGGAGTTTGCGATCGCCAACGCCGTCAGTGATCTACTTCTCGATAGCTTAGGAGTCGATCGCTGTTGCGGTTCGTGAGTCTCGATGGCTACACTGACCAAGATTTGAGGCCAAATCGCCAAGAAACACAAAAAAACAGGGGTACGGCAGACGACATCAACGCCAGCGTCACCCCCATCTCCATTGTAAAGAATTACCAACTGGACTTGACAAGTCCGGGAAGGAGTCCTTCGTGGGCCATTTCCCGCAGTTGGTTGCGACAGAGGCCAAAGTCCCGGTAGTAACCCCGAGGACGGCCGGTAGCCCAGCAACGGTTACGAACCCGAGTGCGGGAACTGTTGCGCGGGAGCTGTTGCAGCTTGCGGTGAATTTCCATTTTCTGCCGCTGGTTGGGCGCGGTGCGGAACTGCTCTTTTAGTTCAGCACGCAGGTCGGCGTATTTTTCGACGAGTTGTTTGCGCTTCTTGTGACGCTCGATGGAGCTTTTCTTAGCCATGAAAAAATTGTTCTCTGCTTCTGTGCAAGACACCAAACTACCATTATAGGCGATCGCCCCCGGAATGGGAATGGGGGCGATCGCCTCGCTAGAAGGCGACGATGAGTTGACACTCCCGCCGTTAAATCAAAGATTATAACGGGGGATTCTTGCTTCATCAGGTTTGTCTAGCCCCAGAGCATTTTTGCCCCGAAACCCCGTCC
>LJZT01000135.1 GCA_001314905.1 Phormidium sp. OSCR | reverse complement strand
GTTATGCCTCTTGCCTCTTGCCTTCTTTTCCCAAGTTTTTTTGTCCTATTCAGACCAATTTTTGCTATACAACGTGAGTCTTCTCGCGGGGGTAGATAAGGGGTAAATCTCTCGCCAGGCTCGCGATCGCGCCTCGATCGCTTGCCAATTCTCGGCGGCGAGATCCGAAGGCGCAAACAGTCCCGTTGACACCCCCACCGCCACAGCCCCGGCCTCAAAAAAGGCTGGGGCGCTTTCCTGGGTAACGCCTCCCGTGGGAATCAGGGGAATCCCCGCCAAGGGAACCCGTAAACTGCGCAAATACTGACTCCCTCCCATAGCAGCGATGGGAAACACTTTAACCGCTGTAGCCCCGGCCTGCCAAGCCTGGATAATCTCCGTCGGGGTTAAGGCGCCCGGAATCATGGGAACCTCAGCGGCGATCGCCATCTCCAACAGACTCTCATCGAGATGAGGACTAAAGAGAAATTGCGCCCCAGCGGCGATCGCCTCAGTCACCGCTTCCCCCGTCATAACCGTTCCTGCACCAATCTGAACCTCAGGGAACAACCGCCGCAGTCGTTCAATTAGAACCCCAGGGCGATCGCTCGTCCAAGTCACCTCCAGATAAGACAAGCCCCCGGCGATCGCCGCCGCCGCCATCCGTTCCCCCACCGCCACCGACGGCGATCGCATCACGGCGATCACTGGTTGTTGTTGTAAGCCCTCAAGCCATCGCCAATCCCTCACAATCCCCCTTACTCAATCTGCTGCAATTCTTACAATCCTGGACACATTAAGCGATCGCTCTCCTCAATAGTGGGATTCGTCGTCAAGTAATTATCGAGCCAATCACAGCCGAGGTCCATCAACGCCCCCACCTCTAACTCCTCGACGGACTCGCGCATCTCCTCTAGGGGATCAATATCCCAGAGAATCAGAGTGCGATCGGCACTCGCTGAGATTAACTTCTCACCATCGATACTGAAATCCAAGGCCCGAACCCAATTTTGATGTCCAGACAACGTTTTCAGCAACGTTCCCTCGAGATCCCAAAGACGTACCGTATTATCCTTACCGGCCGAAGCCAACACTTGACCATCTGGACTAAACGACGCATCCCAAACCCAGTCCATATGACCTTCGAGACTAGCGACTGGGGTGGTTGCAAACTGGCCATCCTGCCATTTCCAAACGCGAATCGTTTTATCGCCACTAGCCGTCGCCAAATGTTGACCATCTGAACTCAGACTCAAAGCATTAATCCAGCCATTATGAGCCTGAAACTCTTGCAGCAACTCACCCTCTAACGACCAAACCCTGATCCATCCGCCACCCCCGACGGAGACTAAGCCCTGATTATCGGGCAAAAATCCCACATCCGTCGCTTCCGACTCATGCACCTCATCAAACTGTTGTAGAATCTGCCCATCACTCAAGCGCCAGAGAATCAAACGCCGTTCAGCCCCCGCCGACGCCATCAACTCACCATTGTCAGACACCGCAAAATTTTTCACCGTGGCCTCATGGCCCTCAAATAACCGCAGCGGTTCCCGTCCCTCACCATTGAGTAACGCCGGTAAGTCCCACAATTGCAGAGTACCGTCATAGCTGGCCGTAATAATAAAGCGGCCATCCGTTGTAAAGTGAGACGATCGCATTCCCGAGGAATACTCAACAGTTTGCAGCAACTGCGCCCCATCTCCCTGCCAGATATTCAAGGTGGTATCGGCCACCGAAGCAATCAGATCATTCGGACTAAAGCGGACACCCTTGACCCCCGCGCGGTGGCCTTGGAGAATTTCCACCACAGCCCCCTCAATACTCCGCAAACGCACCGTCGCATCATCACTACCAGAGGCGATGGTGTTGCCGTCGGGAGAGAATTGCACGGTACGAACACTGGCATCATGACCGCTAAAGGTTTTCAAGAGAATCCCCTGAAGATTCCACAGTCGCACCGTATCATCATCACTTCCGGTCACCAGGGTTTTACCATCGGGGGCAAAACTGACACTACGGACCCAGTTACTATGGGCACGCAAGGTTTGGTAAGGCTGGCCATTGAGCCGCCAAATGATGACCGTGTTATCAGAACTTGCACTGGCGATATAGTTCCCATCGAGGGAAACATCAATATCCCAGACCTTATCACTGTGGCCCGCAAACATCTGAATCGGGTTCAGCGGTTGATCTTGAGCCAGAGGATTTTCCCGTACATTGACAATCTCTGGAATCTCAATCTCCTCAGCCATCACAGCCTCATCCTCGGCCGCATTGTCAGCGTCACCGCCCGCTATGGCCTCTGTCTCACCGCCTGCGGCCAGTAATTCCGCGAATGACCATTGTTTGACAAAGGTATCATGACCGGAGGTAAACATCGTGCTGCCATCAGCACTGAAAATAATGTCATTAACATCTCCCTGATGAGCCATAAACGAGGCGTGCAGGGTACCATCACTATCCCATAACCAGACTCGTCCATCGATATCCCCTGTGAGGATATAGTCTTGATTCGGGTGGACTCGTGCCGATCGCACACTAGCATCATGGGCTAAGCTATGCAGCAATTCACCCGTCTCAATGTCCCAAATTTTGGCCGTTCCATCTTGGGAAGCAGAAATGATGCGATCGCTGTCGGGAAACACTTCCACCCGCCGCACATTGTCATCATGCTCCAAGATATGTTTGACACTGCCATCAATGTTCCAAATCCGCACCGTATTGTCATCACTCGCTGAGACAATAAACTCTCCATTGGGCACATAACGAATGCGATTGATTTGGTCTTGATGGCCATTAAAGCGGTTTTTCTCCTGGACGTTATAGACCGCATCCCGCAGGGTTTCAAAAGTTTGCTCTTCGAGAGTGTCAGGGAAGTTTTGACCACTCTCCAAATTTGAGGCCGCTTGTACGGCAAATTGTAGGGCTTCCAAATCATCATCGGTAAACCGACGGGCTTGAGACAAGGCCACTAACGCCCGGACATTTTGCTCGCGGGCTAGGTTCCGCTGCTGCACCGCTTCCGCCCGCTCTTTCACCGCCACCACCGCTAAAACCAGCGTCACAACTAATCCTGCTGCAACCCCAGTAATAGCCGCCTTTTGACGTTTGGACTGTTCCTGACCACTGGCCAGAACATATTGAGTTTGCAAAGGAGTGGGTTTGGGGTCTTTACCTTCAGCAATTCCCAGCCATTGTTCAGCTTGTTTGAGGTCATCTCCCCGCAAGGCATAACTAGGATTGCGGTTTTTGCTGTCCCATTCTAAAGCCCGTTTTTGCAGCCGGGTATGGGCTTTGACATGGTCTAAATCCGTATCTAATGTCGATAGAAGTTTGGGAAAAGCCGCGTCGAATGTCTCGGGATCATCATAAAAGAAAATCCAGTTGAGTTTCGCCAGTTCTGGGTGAACTTCATCATACGAGACTTCTTTGTGAACAATGGGAACCAACCGTTTATTGTTGGCAACAGCATGGTCAACTTCTTCTCGGCAAACCTGTGATTTCACGGAATCTGGACTGAGGACAAACACAAAGTTATCCCCAGCTTCAATGCCCCGGTAAATTTCGTCACGCCAATCTGAGTTGAGGGGAATATTTTCCCAATCTACCCACACCTCTCGCTTAGCATCACAAAAAGCTTGATAGAGTTTTTGCACAAACTCTTTGTCGCGGCGGCAGTAGGAAATAAAAGCGTCCGTCATTGTTGATACACCTGATGTTAGTCAATAATCAAACCGATAATCAAACCGATTTAGTTTGCTGTTTTTAGTTTGTTTTTTGCAGCTTTGCAAAAGATTAAAACCCTCGAGTTTTCGACCTCAACAATATTAAAAAACCCGCATTCACCCTGTTTTGTTTGTTCAACACCTGAAGCCAGTTTTTCATGAAGTCCTTGAGGTTAAAATGACAAGCCCAATTGATGCCAGGTCAAAATCCTTGTCATCGAAGGGGATGTTTTACTCGTGCAATTTGCGTATCCAATACAGGGTTGATTTACCCAGAAATTGGCTCAAAGATTAGACCAGAAACAACACCCTAACAAAATCACTTGGAGACATAATGAATCCATAAATCTCCATCCGTCCCACAAACACGACTCATCATGCCGTAAGAATACGTCAACCCTTCCCCAGTCCGTTGGGTATCGTAGCCCCATTCATACCATTCTCCATAGGGATCATTGACAATCCAGCCGCGATCGTTATAGCCACGAATGACAATAATATGCCCTGATTTCGTAAACCAGCCATGAACAATAATCGGGTTCCCGGCGGCCAACCAATCTTTGACTTGTCCCCATTTTGCATCCGGTTGAAAGTCATCCTGATAGCCATAGGCGCGAATGACCTTCGCTAAATCCACAGGAGAATGACGAGATAAACCATTATCAAGACAGTATTGATACAGCTCATCTTCAAGTTGATCCCCCCATTGATTGAGCGGCGGATGGCCCAAATAGGCCAAACACATCGCCGCACAGGTCACATTACAAGACCCATGAGGATTATTGACGTTATCGAGTTGCGATAAATAGGGAACCGCTAGATTCGTCTCTTGAGGCGTTCCTGGACTCAGCGTTTGCGTTTCTGGAGGTTGAGGAGGATTACGCCAAAGGGTGACGAAATCAGAGCTTGCTTCGAGCAGTTCGGGATGGGTTCGCCCAAGTTCTTGTTCAAGATAGGCTAACGCCGCATCTTGATGAGAATGGCCTTGATAGTATTTAGCAACCTTGACTAAGGAAATGGTCATGATTCATGTTGAAAACGATTGGAACATCAAAACTGGAACATTAAAACAATGAATACAATTGATGACTTAGCCAGAGTTAACCGCCGGTAAGAGTTTCTGAACCACCGGCCAGAAGTGATCCCAGCCATTCAAGCCACCATTGACAGCACGACGAACTCCCTGCCAATCTTGAGCTAAGGCTCGTTGGTCAACTGAGCGTTCCCAGAAGTATTCCACCAGAATCCCCGCCGCGACATCGGGATCGAGGGCCAGTTCAGGGTTATCCACTAAAGAGACCCCCAACTTATCGCCGTAATGTTGATAGTTGGCCCGGCCGGTAATTTGGATAAAACCGCGTCCGTGGAAGCGAACCCCATCTCCAGGTTGAGTGTTGCCAAGATCCGATCGCCCCTCATACATCTCATGGAAATAACTGTTCCCCCCCCATTCGTTAATCGGTTGGAACCCAGCCGTTTCGACGGAGATTGTCGCTAAAGCCGCAACGAGGGTAGGTTGATTGAGGATACCTCGGGCTTCGAGTTTCTCAATCAGGGGCGGCAGATAGGTTTCGACGTCGGAGAGTTTCGCCCCCATCAGTTCGGCCGCAGTTTGCACGTCAATCCAACGACTGGTGTCGTTCATTAACGGGACTTCTTGGACTTCAATGAGTTTTTTGGCGAAGCTGGGACTAATTTGGTCTAAGGGCAGTTCAAAGGCGCGGGCAAAGCGTTCGATCGCATTTTTAGTATTTGGACCATAGAGGCCATCGGCTTTGTCATGGAGGACCTTTAACGCCCGTAACCGCACTTGAATTTGTTTAATGAGGGCGCGGTTTTTAGCCGCTTGGGTGAGCGTGAGGGTTTGGTTATTGGTGAGTAGATCCTGGAGTTTCAACTCAGCGGTGGGGCTGCTTTGGGAACTCGCAGTGGCGGCCAGGGTCGTCCCGTCAGGGAGTGGCGGCGATTGTCCAGGTTTGCCATCGACGTAGTGAATCCACAAATCGCCATCAGTCCCGCAGATATCTTTCATATCTTGGTAGCCATAGACAATCCCGGCCCCGCTGCTGTTGGTGTCGTAGCCGTTGGCAGTCCATTTACCATAAGGGTCGTTGATTAGCCAACCGCGATCGCAGTAGCCAATGATGGTCACAATATGCCCAGAGGCGGTAAACCAGCCATGAACAATACAGGGTTTACCTTGCTGCAACCAAGCTTTGACCTCTTGCCATTTAGCATCGGGCTGGAAGTCGTCCTGGTAGCCGTAGAGTTGGAGCAGTTGGGCCAAATCCGTGGGAGAGTGACGCGATAGGCCGCGATCGAGCATGAACTGATAGAGTTCATCTTCGAGTTGAACCCCACTCCCGTTAATGGATGGATGCCCAAAGTAGGCCATACACATGGCCACCGAGGTCACGTTACAGGAGCCATGGGGATTGTTGCTGTTATCGAGTTGGGTGAAAAAGGGAACCTTCAAACGAACCGAGCCATCGGGACGCACATAGCCCACCGGCGCAGGGGGAGCCGGCGTAGGCTCAGCGGCAGGTTTCGGGGGAGGAGGGGGTGCGGTGGGTTTGGCGGCGACTCCGGCGTAGACCACCTGGCTGGCAAAACGTTGTCCGACATTAGACATTTGCTGAGTCAATTGTCCTTGGGCCGTCGTCGCCTTGGCAGTGGCTTGGGATTGGTTGCGCCAAATGCGGATAAATTCTGAATTATCTGCCAGTAAGTCGGGGCGAACAGCTTCAATTTGAGCTTGTAATCGTTTTAGGGCTTTGACCTGGTGCGGCTCGTCTTTGTAATACTTAACAACGTTGACAAGGGAGATGCTCATGGGGAGTCCCTGGCGGATAGAAAGTGATGCCTTCAAGTCTATCCGATGAATCGATGTGATGTCACATAGATTTAGAAGTTTGTCAATTCCCCGTAAGGTAGAGTTGAACAAAAATAGCGACTCGATGGGGAGGGATGTTGTTACATCACCTCCGACGAGATCTAGATCTGTTGCACCTGGGTTCCGGGGTTGGCTTCGAGGCTGTCGCCATGGCGATCGCCGTCAGTATACGCCGCGAGGACCACATCACTGGTTTTCCCCCAAGCGATATGACCCTGGGCATCCAGGGCGATGGCCCCTAAATCCCGCTGATTTTCCGTAGCTTCGGCAAAGGATTTCTCCATGGCGGCCTGCAACGACATCCCATCACTGACGCGAATCACAATTTTTGCCGCCAGACATTCATCGATAATATCCTCACCAATTCCCGTGCAACTCACCCCCGCCAGGCGCGTCGCATAGTTCCCCGCCGGCATCGCTGAGTCGCTCACTCGGCCAATACGTTCAAAGCCTTTCCCCCCTGTGGAGGTTCCGGCGGCCAATTGTCCCTCGGCATCAAGGGCCACCACGCCAATCGTTCCCCGTCCAGCTTCATCATCCTCGACGGGTTCAGCAATGACATTAGCCATGCTACGACGGAAATTGTCCTGACGATCCTGAAGCCATTCCTGGAGTCGATTATCGGTGATAGGGTCACAAATGGGGATTTGCAGTTCGCGGGCCAACTCAGCGGCCCCATAATCCGAGAGGACGCGATCGCGTTCCTGTTGTAAATACTCGACTAACTCGATGGGATTTTTCAGTCGAGACACATTGATGACACCACTAAATTGTTGCCGAGTTCCATCCATCAGTGAAGCACTCATGCGAACCTGGCCATCGGATTGTAAAACAGACCCAGTACCGGCGTTGAAGCGAGGTTCATTTTCGAGTAACTGACAGCCTCGCACTACAGCGGCTTTAGCACTCTCTCCCGCCCGCAGCAAGCTATAGGTTTCGTCTAAAATGCCATATAACATCTGCCGCAAGGCCGCGACTCCTCCTTTGCCTTTCAAGGAACTGCCTGCACCACCATGAATAATTAATTTCGGTTGCACCATGGAACACTCTCTCATCCTGGGTAAATCTCCAACGCCGATTTTAAGGCTTTTTGAGGTGTGTCGAGGAGAAAGTCCCAAGACGGCATGGGTCTGTTAAGAGGAAATACATTTAGAGGAAATACATTGAAACCCTCTCGATGCAAAAGATTTCCTCCCAGTGCCGGTTTGGCTGGTGGCCAAGGTATGCTAAGGACAGATTTTTCCCACAGGCGAATGCAAATTCCAACGTTCCCCGAAGCTCAACACCCAATCGTCAAATCTCTGTTTCACCACAGCGATCGCGAACTCTTGACCCTCTATCAGCGCTACCCACAGGAGGGGAAATATTTTACGGCCCTGTTTTGTCGCTACAGTGCCATTGTCTATACCCTCGTCCATCATTCTGTCACCTCTCCGGTGCGGGCTGACTACCTGTTTGTGCTGATTTGGCAACGGATTTTCCATGAAATGCGATCGCTCGATCTCAATCCCAGTGCTGACGCCAATGACGACGAAACCGGAGAAGTCACTCTACAAAATTGGTTGATTCAACTGACGGCCCTATCCATTGATCAGGCTCAACTCCCCGAGGTTGAGTCCATTCAATACTCCCTAGACACGGCCCCTCCGCCCCTATGGTGCTATCTTCAACAGGCCCTCGATCTCCTCGATCCTCGATCGCGCCTGATGGTGGTGATGTCCCAAACCTTTAAGTGGAGTGAAACTCGCATTGCGGCCTATCTCCAAGCCGAAGGAGAACGACTCGCCCCCGCCGATGTGGCCCGCGAGTTACCCTCAGGCTATCGACAACTCGAAGCTAATCTCCCCGAGGACATTCGCGCCATTTACCTCGAAGCTGGCGATCGCCCCCTCGAATCCTCTAACCCCCAATTCTCCCCAGAACAGGTGTCCCAACACATCTCCTAAACCCAGATCCGACGCGAGAGCCTAGAGCAATTGAGCGATGATGATACCAATCTGCATGAGTCGACTAGCAGGCCTATCTCTATTGGCCCTGTTGTGGTTTCCCCAACGGCCAGCACTCGCACAAGAGTTAGAATCTCCCGATGCTGGTGTACGCATTGAACGCCGCCGGGATACCTCCACTCGCACTGACGCCGATCGCCGCTTGCAACAAGGCCGCGAACAACGCCGTCAAGGGAATTATCAAGCCGCGATCGCCCTCTGGCAAGAGGCCTTAGAGTTATACACTCAGATGTACGACTGGGGCGCAATGACCCAAGTCTATACCGAGTTAGGCTCAGCCTACGCTCAGTTGAATAATTTAAACCTGGCCCAGCAAATGTTTGAGGCCCAAGTCTCTCTGACGCGACAACGGGATAACCAACGGGCCTTAATGACGGGGTTAAACAATTTAGGAACCGTTCTCCTCCAACGAGGACAAATCGAAAGAGCGCAACAGGCCTTTGAAGAAGCCTTAGAGTTAGCCTCCGAGAGCAATGTGATTCGGGTTCTCGGCTTAACTCAGAGTAACTTAGGTTTACTCGAAGCCACTCAGGGTAACTATCGTCAGGCCATTTCCCTCTATGAACAGGCCTTGCAATATCGGATTCAGTCTCGGGATATTTCGGGCCAGGCCAATACCTTTAATCATCTTGGCGATGCCTATTGGGCCTTGGATGATTATGATAATGCGATCGCCAACTATGGGGCGGCGTTACGTCAAGTTCAAGGCCGAGAATCGGAGTTTGAGAACTATCTGCGGGCCGTGGACGGGTTGGCGATCGCCCATCGCTCAGTCGGCCGTTATCTGCGCAGTCAGGAACTCCTCGAAGAGCGGTTGCAACGAGTCCGCGAACGGGGCGATTTGCGCGAAGAAATGAACAGCCTCGTGGCCTTGGCTCAACTCTATCAAACCGCCGGAGAACGCCAGGAGGCCATTCGCTTCTATAGTGGCGCGATCGCCGTCGCCGAAGAATTAGACGATATCCGCGCCGTTTCCGCCCTAGAGAACACCTTGAGTCGATTAATCCGGCTGCCGAGTTCCCAAGAAAATTAGAGGCCTATTTGAAAGAACGGCCAAAGGGAAATAGAGCCAGTTGGATCAGTTTGATATGCTGTTTGGCAAAGGGAAGCCCAATAATGGTAATCGCCAGAATCGCTGCGTGAATCAGATGGGAAATGGCAATTTCCCAACCAAACAGCAGAATCCAAATCACGTTGAAAACAGTTTTGAGGACACTATTGGGATTCTCGTCTTCGACAATTTTCCGGCCGAAGGGGGTCATGGTGGCAAACCCTAATTTAATAGCTTGTAGGCCCAGAGGAATGCCGATAATGGTTAGACATAACCCCAGTCCGCCGATGATGTAACCGATACCCGACAACAAGCCGCCGAAGATTAACCAGATGACGTTACCAATAAGGCTCATGGTGATTCAGGTTGAAGAAGGTTTTTAGCGTAAGCTCTTAACTGTATCATAGCGAGATTTCCCGAAATTCACTGATGGACGAGCAAACCGCCCGCAATTTTATCCTCGATCAAGGCATGGCCTTACAAGAACAGCGTAATCCTAATGCGTTCTTGGTTTTATTGCAGCAAGGCAAGTCACCGGTTCCTGGACAAATGACCTCGCTGTTATTGGCGTTGAAGATTCTCTATCAATCCTTACAGGGAACCTCGACGATTGATCGTCCTCTGGCCTATGCACTGTACCGTTTGGCTCGTGACAGTCGTTACTATTTTGAGCAGGGCCGCCGCAACGGTGTATCCTGGTCTCCATTGTTAATTGCCGATTTAGACCGTTTAGATCGCTTGGTGGGTAGTATCCTCTCGGGAGTCTGGCAGGATTAGGCAAGAGGCATAACCCACCCCTGGCCCCTCCCAGGAGGGGAAGGCAAGAGGCATAACCCACCCCGCCCTCCGGGCACCCCTCCCAAGAGGGGAAGGA
>LJZT01000134.1 GCA_001314905.1 Phormidium sp. OSCR | reverse complement strand
TCCATGTATCCCTGCCTTAAACCTTGTTCGTCTGAACGACTCACTCGTTTTGAAGGCAGGGTTTTATCGCTCCCTCAAACTCCCTCTTCCGTGATAACCGTAAATCAATCCTAGCGCAGGGCCGATTCGTGTGTGTAGCTGAGTGATCTTGTTGTACCTGTGGCGACGGAGTGCGTTGCGGCGTCTCTAGTGGTGCTGCTCCCCTTCCTATCCTCAAAAAGCTATATCGAGAATCAGGGCCATGACGACTAAACCCCGCCGCTCCTTGACCCCCACCTGTTTCGAGATGGACCGAATGCGTCCCTAAGATCATTCAACTGCGTCAGTTGACCCCTCACCGCCTCTGACACCCCCAAAGCGTCCCCGCTCGGGGTAGAATGACTTGGATCAACGTATATCGATAACCCAGTTCGGACTCCCGTTGCAATGGCAGAAACCCTATTTTTCAACGCCTTAAAGGAAGCCCTCGACGAAGAAATGGCTCGTGATGAGACTGTTTTCGTCCTCGGTGAAGATGTCGGTCACTATGGCGGCTCCTACAAAGTGACCAAAGATCTCTACGACAAATATGGTGAGCTGCGCTTGCTAGATACCCCCATCGCCGAAAATAGTTTTACGGGGATGGCCGTCGGCGCCGCCATTACGGGCCTGCGTCCCATCATCGAAGGGATGAATATGGGGTTTCTCTTGCTGGCCTTTAACCAGATTGCCAACAATGCTGGTATGTTGCGCTACACCTCCGGCGGCAACTTTACGATTCCTATGGTAATTCGTGGACCGGGTGGGGTCGGACGACAACTTGGGGCTGAACATTCTCAACGGCTTGAGGCCTATTTTCAGGCGGTTCCAGGGCTGAAAATTGTGGCCTGTTCAACCCCCTACAATGCCAAAGGCCTGCTCAAAGCGGCCATTCGCGACAATAACCCGGTGCTGTTCTTTGAGCATGTGTTGCTCTATAACCTCAAAGAAGACCTCCCCGATGGGGATTACATTGTTCCCCTCGATAAGGCTGAGGTGGTGCGCCCCGGAGAACAAGTGACCCTCTTGACCTACTCACGGATGCGTCATCATTGTGTCCAGGCCGCGAAAACCCTGGAAAAAGAAGGGTTTGACCCGGAAATCATTGACTTGATTTCCCTCAAACCCTATGACCTAGAAACCATTGGCGCCTCGATTCGCAAAACTCACCGCGTTATCGTGGTCGAGGAATGTATGAAAACTGGCGGTGTTGGGGCTGAGATTACGGCCAGCATCAATGATCATTTCTTTGATGAACTCGATGCACCGGTGTTGCGCTTGTCCTCTCAGGATATCCCGACGCCCTACAATGGAACCCTTGAGCGCTTAACCATTGTTCAACCTCATCAAATTGTTGAGGCGGTTAAGAAAATGGTGGCGTTGCAGGTGTAACGTTTTGTCAATAAAACTTGCGGTTCTTCTAACTCTGTGTTATGCGTCGTCAACAACAATCTCTCCTGATTTTAATTTTTGTTCTCTTGGTGGGTGCGATCGCCATTCTGGTTCAAGTCCCCCTCCAGTTGGGGTTGGACTTAGAAGGGGGATCTCAGTTGACTATTGAAGCGCAGCCGACGGAAGAAATCCCGGTCATCAGCGATCGCGACCTAGAAGCCGTGCTGGTGGTGGTGCGCAACCGGGTCGATGGCCTCGGGGTCAGTGAGCCGCTGGTGCAAACCGTCGGAGAAAATCGCATTTCCGTTCAGCTTCCGGGGGTGAGTGACCCGGCTCAAGCTGAACGGGTGTTGGGGGGAACCGCACAACTAGAATTTCGCGAACAAGTCAACAACCCAGAAGTTCAGGCTCAGCTTCAGGTGCGCCAGGAAGAACTTCTGGAGTTGCTGCAAGAACAAGAACGACTGACTGGAGAAGGACGAGAGGCGGAACTGGCCGCCACCCAAGAGGCCATCGCCGCCAAGGAAGCGCAAATTGAGGAATTAACCAATCAGCTCTATCGTAGTGTGGGGCTGACCGGGAAAAACCTCGAAGATGCCAATGTCACCTCAACCCGCATTGATGGCGTTTGGAGCGTCGTCATTGATTTTGACCGAGAAGGGGGAGAAAAATTCGCCCAACTAACGCGCAACATTGCCGGAACCGGACGACGGTTAGGAATTTTCCTCGATGATGAACTCATCAGCGCTCCTGGAGTGGGGGCTGAATACGCCGAAACGGGAATCAGTGGCGGCGGCGCTCGTATTGATGGCCAATTTAGTCTTGAAGATGCCAACACCCTGGCCACTCAGTTACGAGCTGGGGCCTTGCCGGTTCCCGTGGAAATCGTCGAAAACCGGACCGTCGGCGCAACCCTGGGACAAGATAGTATTCGTCGCAGTATTTATGCTGGAATCGGCGGATTGGTGCTGGTGTTAGGGTTTATGGTGGTCTATTATCGCCTGCCGGGGGCGATCGCCAACCTCTCCTTGACCATCTACGCCATCCTCACCTTAGCCTGTTATGCCCTGCTTGGAGTGACCCTAACGCTACCGGGAATTGCTGGGTTTATCCTCAGCATTGGTATGGCCGTTGATGCCAACGTGCTCATCTTTGAGCGCACCCGTGAAGAACTGCGAGGCGGAAAAACCCTCTATCGCTCCGTCGAGTCTGGGTTTTATCGCGCCTTCTCCAGTATTTTAGACAGTAACGTCACCACCCTGATTGCCTGTTTAGCTCTGTTTTGGTTCGGAGCGGGGTTAGTCAAAGGCTTTGCGGTCACTCTCGCCATTGGTGTCGGTGTGAGTATGTTTACCGCCATTACCTGTAGCCGTAGCCTCATGTTCTATGTGTTAACGCTACCGAACCTGAAAAAACCCGAGTTTTTCTGTCCCAATCTGACGCCACAACTGGCTAAACGTTAGGGTGGCTGATTATTCTTAGACAGACTAAATAAGACATCAGAAAGCGCTAGAACAATTAAAATAAGGCAGTCATCTTAACTTAAACTGTCAATTCTTAACTGTCAATCTCCCTGACCTGCAAGCCGCCATCGACACGATGAAACTGAGTGTAACCCGACAACGAAGCCTCTGGTGGGCGATTTCCATCGCTTTCGCCGTGATCAGTACCCTGGCCATGGGACTGTCGATCGCCCGGTTAGGAGCGCCGCTACCCCTGGGGTTAGACTTCACAGGAGGGACTCGCCTACAACTTGAGCGAGACTGCACCATCGCCAATAACTGCGATGGCCCCATCGACGTCAGCGCCGCCCGTCAAATCCTAGCAGGGCAAGGTCTAGGAACCAACGTGCAGGAATTTGGCGAAAACGAACAGGGGTTAGTGGTACGCACCACCGACTTAGACGTGGAAGCGCGATCGCAGCTCGAAGCCGCCCTAGAAGCAGAACTGGGAACCTTTGACCCCGAGAAAACCCAAATTGACACCGTCGGGCCAACCGTAGGACGGCGTTTACTGCGATCGGGCCTGCTGTCCCTGATTGTCGCGAGTTTAGGCATTGTCGGCTATCTAAGCATTCGCTTTCAACTCGACTATGCCCTATTTGCGATCGTCGCCCTATTTCACGACGTTTGGATTACCACCGGCCTCTTTGCCCTATTGGGCCTCGTGACCAACTTTGAAGCCGATAGCCTCTTTATCGTGGCCCTGCTGACCATCGTCGGCTTTTCCGTCAACGATACCGTCGTCATCTACGATCGCGTCCGCGAAACCCTAAAATTCAACCCCAACGACGACATCAACGACATCGTTGATGATGCCGTTAACCAAACCCTCACCCGTTCAATTAACACCACCGCAACCACCGTTTTACCCCTGCTGGCGATCTTTATCTTTGGCGGCGAAACCCTCAAATACTTCGCCCTAACGCTGATTGTCGGCTTCGTCCTCGGGGCCTACTCCAGTATTTTTATCGCCACCGCCGCCCTGGCCCTCTGGCGAGAAAAACATCCCCAAGCGGCAGTTTTGGCGGCTGACGACGAAAATGGCGACGAAAATGGCGACGAGAGTGGCGACGAGAGTGGCGATGGCAAAACCGCCTCCCTGGACGAGTCCTCATCAGCATAATCGAGACAATGGAGACAAGTGACACAATCGAGGTAATAATCAAGATACGGGGTGTTTCAGATTAGCGTAGGACTGTGATGTCAGACCCCCAAGCCTCCACCTTTCAACAACAACTCCAACGTCTCCATCGCCTAACCGTAGTAGCCCGTTGGTTGGTCATTATCGCCCTTTGGCTCAGCCTTGGCGTAACCAGTCTTTGGACCCTACGCCGGGAAATTGCCCTATGGCTCGAACACTTTACCTGGGTCGCCCTCTGGTACGCCTTTCGTCACTATCCTTGGGCGGCCTTGGGCATCGGATTCTGTGTCGGCTGGACGGTCTCCGTGCTAGTCTGGCAAAGCCGCAATATCATCTGGGGAATGCCAGACCTAGAACGTCGTCGCCTAGAACATCAACTCTGGCGCATTCGTGCCAATGGAACCAAACATCCCCTCTGGAAATGGGTGGTTCCGAGCCAATGTCATTCAGACTCCTCGAAAAAGTCAACATCAGAACGTTAATATGAAATCCATACAGGTGTCATGGTAGCCTCGATGACTCTGACGGGGATTGAGCCGGGCATCTGACTTCCTTTAGCGTTTTTGAACATGGCACCTCGCGCCCTGAGAAACGTCAAGTTTCCCAAATCTCTACCTGCGCTTATGTTCGGTCCGACCTCCTTTCGCCGCATTTTGCTGTCGCGGATTCTCCTACTCAGCGTCCCGGTGTTGCTGATTGGACAATATGTGACCTACCGTAAAGCGCGATCGAGCTTACTCGAAACAGCTCGTCAGAACCTAACCGAAAGTGCCATCCGTAAAGGAAATCGCATTGAAGAGCGATCAAACTCCCTGAAAACCCAATTGCGTCTGGCCAGTGAAACGGCGGCCTTGGAGTCGGGGTCTGTCCCCAGAATACAGACCTTTCTCGACAACTTCCGGGAACAACTCCCCGATACGGTGACCTGTTTGCAAGTGACGGACTTAGACACCCAGACGGCCATCGCCCAAACCTGTGATGAGCAAATTTTTAACCCACCTCCGGCAACCTGGTGGGGGGAATCCCAAACAAGTTTAAATCGGACTCTATTTGTAACAGCCGACATTGCTGAGAACGTCAATTCTGCCTCGGTTTCGACTGCAAGCCACCTCAGACCCCAAAGAACCGAAATTACCCTAAGTGCGCCCATTTATCCTGAAGAGGCCACTCGTCCGCGCTACGTGATCACTCTGCGATCGGTCTTAGAACAAATCGACGAACCCGAAAACCGCGCTGGCTCCCTGACGGGTGAAACCGTCGTCATTGATGACCAAGGTGTGATCCTAGAACATCCGATGCCACAGTTAGTAGGCAGCAACATCGAGAGTCAACCCAACTTTGAACGGATGCAAAGTTTGGTCAACAGCGCCCTGGTGGGGAATCAGAACTTTCAACATCTCTTCTCGTTTACGGGTCGCCAAAAAGAGTTACTCAGTGGCTACACCGCCGTTGCTTCACCCATATCTTCTTTGGATGACGAAGACGAGGAGAGGCGCTGGATTGTCCTGGCCGTAACCCCCCTCGATAACGCCTTGGCCGGACTAGAGCCTATCCGTCAGGTTATGTTTAATTTAGTTCTCGGACTCTTGGCGGCAAACCTGATTGCAACTCTCTACTTAGCACAGGATTTGGCCCGTCCCGTGGAAAAATTGGGGGAATACGCTCGTAATATCGAGTGCAACACCGCCTCAGACCCCATGCCTGCTAAATTCTTCATTCAAGAGTTTAACCAACTCTCAAAAGCCTTAAATCGTGCCATTGAACGCTTAAAAACTTGGGCGCAGGAACTCGAAGATGCCTGGACAGAATCGAAAAACGCCAATCGCCTCAAAAGTGAGTTTTTGGCCACCATCTCCCATGAGTTGCGGACTCCTCTCAATGGCATTATCGGCAGTTTGCGTCTGGTTCGGGATGGCTTTTGTGATGATGAAGCCGAAGAACAGGAATTTTTACAACGGGCCGATGATGCCGCCGTTCACTTATTGGGCATTATCAATGATATTTTGGATATCTCGAAAATTGAGGCCGGCACCCTCTCGGTGGTCATTGAATCAGTGGATTTGATGCAGGTGATCGCCGAGGCGATCGAGTTGAATCAAGCCGTGGCCAAGGATAAGGGACTCGTGTTATCCACCGAGGTGCAGGCAGACCCCCCAATTTTGGTGCGGGCTGATGCCGCTAAACTGAAGCAGGTGTTGCTCAATGCGATCGGCAATGCGGTCAAGTTTACCGAAAGCGGTGGCATTTCGATTCAGGTTCGGGTGGAAACGGGAACCCCTGACCATAGCATGGCCGAGTATGGGACTCACTATGTTGTGGTTGACATCATTGATACAGGCATTGGCGTTGACCCAGGGGATTTCGAGAAGTTATTTAAGCCCTTTGTGATGGTTGACGGGTCCAAGACGCGCCGCTTTGGGGGAACTGGCCTGGGTTTAGCTATTTCACGAAACTTAATGGATATGATGAATGGTGCAATTCGTCTCGATAGTGCTGGCGTCGGTTCGGGAACTACGGTAACTCTTGAGTTGCCCATGGCTCAGAAAAATGTATCGTTAGAGAAGACCTCCACATTGGCTGAGGCCGACTCTGACTCAGATTTGAGATGATAATAGAGGCTGTGAGGTTTTCGGAGTCTCACTCAGCCGATTTCCCTTATGAAGACACTCCAATTTTTGACTCGGCGCATTGAGCGTAAGTGGCACCACTGGCGCGATGGTCGCACTCCAAGGGATTCGATGACTCGACACTCGTCGGTTGCTCCTCGAAACTCGTCAGGGGCCGCCCCTCGTCGGGTGAAGATGTCAGGGCCGGTGTCTACGGTGGTTGCGGTTTTTTGTTTGACGGGTGCTTTAGGACAGCGCTTTTATAATCAACCCAAACTCGATGTGGGCAGCCGCGCGCCGCAAACGGTCATCGCGCCGAGATCTGATCGGGTCGAAGATAGCAAAACGACTGAGGAACTTCGCCGCAGCGCTCGTTTAGGGGCCTCTCCGGTGCTGATGGGCGATCCGATGGTGAATCAGCGCGTCTTGAGTCAGGTCAAACGCTATCTTGAGCAAGGGAATCGCCTCCGTGAAGCCGTCGGAGAGTTTCCCTATGTGGAGACGGGGCTTCTCTCTCGGGAGGTACAACGCTATCTACGTAGTGCCTCAACTTGGGAATGGCGGGCAATTCAATGGACCCTGTCACGGCAGCTTGAAGAGAGGGCCGTTGAGTCAACCGTTGACTCAACCGTTGAGGCGAGCGAAGACCCTCTGTCGCAGTTGGAGGCCCAGACGGCGGAAGCTGATGAGGTCGAGACTCGTCGCGAACAGATGTTACAGGCGAGTCGCCTGGGGGCGGTCAATGGGGCGTCTCAGGTCCTGTCGGATCTGCTTGAGAGCCAGGCGAGTCCGATGAATCAGGCTCTTGAACAACTCCTCGTTGTTTCTCAACAGTTGGATGAGGAGGGCGTTGAGGCGGTGATGACGGCCGTTGAAATGGCTCGGGAACGCTATGCTCAAGCGTTAGAGCAGTTGGCTGAGGTGTCATACCCCAATGGCCAGCCGGTATATACGAATACTCTGCTCAATTTGTCGGCGGAGGATTGGCAGCAAACGCGTAACACAACTTTACAGGTGGGACGACAAATGTTGGCTCAGGGCATTGCCTCTGGGGTTCCGGCCAGGATGTTGCAGGATTCGGTGGAGATGCAACTGTCGTTGGCTCTACCGGATGCCCAGATTCGTCATTTAATGAGTGCGGTGTTGATGAATGCCCTGGAAGCGAATTTGGTCACGGACCCCGATCGCACTCGGGAACGGGCTGAGTCGGCGGCTGAGGCTCAGGAACCAGCCTATCTGTCGGTGGAAGCCGGTGAGGTGATTGTCGAAGCCGGTGAGGTGATTACTCGCCGTCAGTTTGTGCTGCTCGACCATTTTGGTTTGGCCCGTCGGGCGCCGGTGAATTGGATTGGCTGGATTGCCTTTGGGGGGACGGTGTTTGTGGCGGTGTCTCTCTATGGGGTGGTTGAACGACGAGTCCATCCGAAGATTTGTAATGGCGATCGCCTCCTGATTCTCTTGTTAAGTCTCAGTGCGCCGGTGATGGTTCTGTTTGGTGTGCCGACGACGAGTTTTCCGGCGATTGGTTTGGCGGTGGGCAGTTTTTATGGCTCTTGGATGGGGGTGACGGTGGTGGCCCTGTTGAGTCTGATTATGCCCATTGGCTTGGAAATTGAGTTGGGCTATCTGATTGCTGGGGCCATTAGTGGCGCGATTGGTGGGGCCATGGCGGGACGGCTGCGATCGCGTGAGGAATTGGCCCTGTTAGGAGCGGGAGTCGGCTTCGCTCAAGGGGCCAGCTTTTTCTTCATCACGGTGACCAGTCTGCTGTTACAGGGAACCACAGGACCGTTATGGTCGTTGTTACTAGAGACGGCTCTGATTCAAGGACTCTGGGGGGTTGGCTGGAGTGTGGTGGTCCTTGGGGTTAGCCCCTATTTGGAACATCTGTTTGATTTGGTCACTCCCATTCGCTTAGCAGAACTGTCTAATCCGAATCGGCCGTTGCTCAAACGCCTGGCGGCTGAAGCACCGGGAACCTTTCAACATACGTTATTTGTGGCGACGTTAGCTGAGTCGGCGGCGAAAGCCCTCGGCTGTAATGTGGAGTTGGTGCGAGCCGGTACTCTCTATCACGATATTGGTAAGATGCACGACCCTCAGGGATTTGTGGAAAATCAAATGGGGGGTCCGAATAAGCACGATCGCATTAATGATCCCTGGAAAAGTGCTGCGATTATTAAAAAACACGTGACTCAAGGATTGGTCATGGCCCGTAAAAGCCGTCTTCCTAAAGCGATTCAGGCCTTTATCCCGGAACATCAAGGGACGATGTTAATTGCCTATTTTTATTATCAGGCGAAACATAGTAATCGTCGCGAGGTCAATGATGCCGATTTTCGTTATGATGGCCCGATTCCTCAATCGAGAGAAACGGGGATTGTCATGTTAGCAGATTCCTGTGAAGCGGCGCTGCGATCGCTCAAGGATGCAACCCCCGAAGATGCCCTATCGATGGTGAATAAGATTCTTCGCGCTCGCTGGCAGGATAATCAGTTAGTGGACTCTGGCTTGACGCGGGCAGAAATGGGAAAAATTGCCGAGATTTTTGTGCAAGTTTGGCAACAGTTTAATCACAAACGCATTGCCTATCCCAAAGCCGTTTTATCGAATAAATAGCCCTATTCCTTAAACGGGATTGGGCTGGGTTAAGACTTCGAGAATGTACTCTCCCTGGTTGACTGAGGCGTTGCTAGAGAGGTCATAGACTAATCCTGAGTCTTCGCTGTGGACATCGACTAATTGCGGCAAACACCCCTCTCGGTTGAAGACTAGGAGTTGATAGAGAAGCTGTCCTGATGTGACCCAAGTCCCTAATAGAACCCGCGATTGCAGCATTCCTCCCTGTTTGGCATAGTATTTTTGACTCTTACTTTTTGGGAAAAACTGCACAGTTTTAGAGGCGGTTTGAATGAGGGGAAAGCGTTGGAGATCTAACATCCCTTTGCTGACTAAGTAATTTTTAACGCCGCGAACGCCACGATAGACGGAATCGGGGTTGATTTGCATTCCAGATCCGAGTTCTATTGTCCAAGCTTCTAAGTCAAATTTGACAACCTTTCCTAAGTTTTCTAACTGTTTTTCTAAGCTTAACCAGGGCTTCATAAATGCTTCATCGAAGGCATCACCGTCATAGCGATCGAGGAGGATGGCAGTATTGAGTAAGAAGTATTTGGCGCTTGCTTCTCGTCCCTGAAAACAGTAAAGATAGTCAAAGGATTGGTTGGTGCTACTGTGTAAATCTAAGACATAGTTGGCATCTAAACATAAGGATTGGAGTTGGTAGCGATAGTGGTCTTCAAAGGGAAGTCCTGAGGCTTTACTTTCTGACTGTTTCAGGTCTTGGAAACGACGAATAAGTTGCTGGCGAAAGTTGTTTTGGATTTGTTGATAGTTTAGGTGAAGTTGGCTTTTAGCGAAGTCCGCAATTGAGGGCTGACTCTGATTCTTCAGGTCTTTTTCATAATCCCAAAAAATTCGATTCCAATCGGTTCCCGTATAGGGATTATAGCGACCGCTGGCGTAGTGGTGCGATCGCTGATTGGTGGCGAAGGGATTACAGGTGGGAACTAGCCAAATCTCTCCCTGGAGTTGGGAATCGTCCAGCTCACTCAGGAACTGAATGAGCTGATAAATCACAGCATTTCCTGAGAGTTCAGCTCCATGTAAGTTGGCTTGTAAATAGGCTTTTTTCCCCGGAGTCGCGCCGCGAAATTTATAAACCTGAATGGCCAGAGTATCTCCCGAGGCCAAATGTGCGATGTCAACAGAATCGATATCAGGAATCATAGGGCAAATTGGGAAGATCCATGGCGATCGCCGTTAAGCCTCGCTAGGGTTCAATTTTATCATTGCCCAAGTGGTATAGGTGCCGATGGGACTCCAGAGCAGATAGGGCAACAGGAGTAGTGTAGCCGTCAGAGACCGGGGTTGGATGGCGATCGCCAACAGAAGCGCCAACTTGACACTCCCGCCGTTAAATCAAAGATTATAACGGGGGATTCTTGCTTCATGACTGTTTGTCTAGCCCCAGAGCATTTTTGCCCCGAAACCCCGT
>LJZT01000133.1 GCA_001314905.1 Phormidium sp. OSCR | reverse complement strand
TATCGCCAGAAGGTAAGACCAAAAAGTTTTAACTTGGAGGCGCTTCTTTGGGTAGGAAGCCGACGCTGTAATCTTTGATGAGCGCGTTCGGTAGTTCACCTGCTGTCATCAAACGTACAGCGAACCTGCCCCAAATGTACAGCATTCCTGTATCGGTCTGCGGTGCATCACAATCTGGCGAACTGGCGGGACAACTGGCGTTAGTTTCCTCGTTAACATCGGCTAATGCTGATCTGAGTCTCCAACGTTGTGTTGAGAGGTTGGCCCGTTTCCCAGACCGGTTGCGTGGGGGTCACAGTTCCCTCAATGGGAGCCGCATCTCGGGGGTAAGGACTGGCCGCTAGACTGATATGTCCATCGGCCACAACCAAGCCGTGGGTCGGGTCGTAGCCTCGCCAACCGGCCCCCGGAAGATAGACCTCAACCCAAGCATGAAGGTCATAATCGGTTTGGTCCGGGTCTCCTTCCTGATAGCCACTGACAAAGCGGGCCGCCAGTCCAACGGCTCGACAGACAGCGGCGAATAAGACCGTCACATCCCGACAAGACCCTCGTTTGTTGCGCCAGGTTATCCCTGGAGTTTGTGGGTCTCCTTCGGGACGTGTGACGTAATCACATTGACTATAAATGCGTTGATTGAGATCATGGAGGAAACGTAGCGTTTGATTGTCCGATAGATGCAACAGTTCCTCAGCCAGTTCACTGGCGATGGGGTCGCCCCTTTGAGGCAAAATCGTGGGAGGATCTAAGTAGGGTAGAAGCTGCGATCGCAGGGAACTGGGATAGTCAATGGGGAGGCGATGAACTCCATCATCGAGGAGATATTCAAAGGGATTTGTTTGCCAAGTTTCCACCCGTGCGTTAGACAGGACTTGGAGCTGTTGGCTGGGTTTATCAAACCACAGTTTAATGAGGGCATTACCATCGAGATCTACCACCTGCGATCGCCCCAACGGGTCTGGCGTTACCTCAAGTTGATACTCGACAAGGGTCTGCAACCCATTACTATGAGGGCGCAGGCGCAGCCAATGAGGTCGAAGAAAAACACTCTGGTTGTACCGATAGGTGCTAACGTGCTGAACCTGAAATTGGGTCATCTTTTAACCATAATCTGTTTAACTTGAAAGCTTGAATCTCTGGAGACACCTATAACTGCATGGAGAAACTGCATGGAGAAACTGCATTGAGGCTGGATTAATCCTCAGAAATCATAGCAATACATTCGATCTCGACCCGAACATCCTTGGGTAATCGTGCCACCTCTACCGCCGCCCGAGCTGGGGCGTTTGCCTCTGAAAAATACTGACTATAAACCCCATTCATATCCGCAAACTCATTCATATCTGCCAGAAAAACCGTCGTTTTTACCACATCTGAAAAACTAGCTCCAGCTGCGGTCAAAATTTCCTGGAGATTCTCTAAAACTTGTTGAGTTTGTCCTTTAATATCCCCCGTTGCCACCAATTCACCCTGAGCGTTCAGAGGAATTTGTCCAGCCACAAACAGGAGTTTTCCCGTCGCGAGGACAGCTTGATTATAGGGGCCAACCGGGGCGGGGGCGTTGTCGGTACGGATAATCTGACGCATTTAGGGTACAGGGCGTGAACATATGCCACCCTATCTTATAGCCGAATCTTGCTGCCACCAAACCGATGAATGAGTTACGCCACAATATCATCACCCGAGATTGGGTGATTATCGCCACCGATCGCGCCCATCGCCCCGACGAATTTAACCAACAGCGCCCCGCCCCAGCGGATTTGCCTCCCTATCGCGAGGACTGTCCCTTCTGCGCCGGCAACGAAGCCCGGACGGGAGTAGAAACCGCCATTCTCTCAGATCATCGCGGTTGGCGAGTGCGGGCCGTCTTAAACAAATATCCAGCCCTATCCCCTGAGGGGGAGGTGATCCGACAGCAAGGTAAACTCTATCGGTCCCTAACAGCGGTGGGGGTTCATGAAGTCATTATCGAACATCCCTACCATAACGTCACCCTGGCGTTGCTGCCCCTGGCTGACATCAGCAACGTATTGCGGATGTATCGAGAACGCTATCGCCATCTGCGCAAAGATCCTCGCATCTCCACCATTGTTATCTTCAAAAATCATGGTCGAGGGGCGGGAACCTCCCTAGAACATCCCCACTCCCAGATTGCCGCCACGCCCATTGTGCCAAATCAACTGCGACTGCGCACCCAGGAGGCGATTCGTTATTTCGACGATTGGGGGGAATGTATCTTCTGTCGTACTCTGGCCGAAGAACTCGAAGCCGGCGATCGCATTGTCTGTCAAAGCAAGCATTTCGTTGCCTTTATCCCCTACGCCGCCCTCTCTCCCTTTCATCTCTGGATTTTTCCCCGTCGTCACGCCTCCTCCTTTGAGGATATCCTGGATCACGAAATTGAAGATTTAGCAGAAATCCTCCGGCAAGTGTTGGCGAAACTCTATGTCGGGTTAAATAATCCCGACTACAATTACACCATTCGCTCCATCCCCAGCGATGAACATCGCACCAACTATTTCCATTGGTATCTGGCGGTGGTTCCTCGGGTGTCTATGACGGCGGGGTTTGAGTTGGGAAGTGGGATGTATATCAATACCACACTCCCAGAAGCCAGTGCTGAGTTTCTGCGATCGATTTCCGTCGGCGATTCTCGGGGCGATTCTCGGGATAATTCTCGGGGCGATTCTCGGGATAATTCTCGGGACAATTCTCGGGGCGATTCTCGGGACAATTCTCGGGGCGATCGCTGATACCCTTTGAAAGATAACCTGTCTCCTGCCCTCCTGTAACGCCATCTACCGATTGTTCTATGGCCAGCCCTTCGACACCTATTCCCCCACGACATCTCGCCCCCTGGTGGCGTAGTACCGTGCGACAACTCCCCATTCTCGTACGTCGAGGCTGCGCCTTTGTCGTAGAAATCTCCTTCATTGTCGGCAGTGCCGGCATTCCCTATGGCTTTGGGGCTTACGCCACCCAGCAAGAGATTGGTGAACCGGTTCCCCTCAGTCCCCTGTTAGCCGCAACAGAAGACCGTATCGCGCGGGTTCTCAGTTTGCCGGTTCGTCAACCCAATCGCAATGTTTCCCCCCTGACTAATCTCTTTTGGACAGGGGCCTTAGTGATGCCCCTGTTAGCCGGAGGTTGGCAGATCTATTTACTCTGTAAAACCGGACAAACAGACCCCAAACGCTGGTTTGGCATTAAGGTGGTCACCCCTCAAGGAGTGCCGCCGAGTCTAGTTCAGGTGCTGCTGCGGGAGGCGATCGCCCGCTGGGGTATCTTTGGAGGAACGGCTTGGGTACTGTGGCGTCTGACGGGAGCCTTTCCAGATTTGGGCATCTTACTGGGACTCACGGGGGTGGTGTTACTGGTTGATGGCCTAGCCTCTCGCTTCAACCGTCAAGGACGGGCCTTCCACGACAACATCGCCGGTACCACCATTTTCGATGCCCTCAATAATCCCTATGGAGATTGGCAAAACGAGGAGTTAGAGCGCGATCGCCATTGGACTCAGGTTGAAGGAGAAGCCGTCGAGGCCATCGTCGTCTATCCTGAACCGGAACCGCGATCGCCGGCCGGGGCCAGTCTTTGGTTTTGGATGCTCCGCAACCCCGCCACCACCCTATTATTCGTGCTGCTGTTTTGTCTAACAGCCGTATTAGGAACCTTTGTCGGCACCCAAGTCTATATTCAGCAACAGGCCAACTCCCGAGAATTTCAGGAACAGGATAATCAGATGTTCTTGTCCCTCGTGGGCAAACTCACCCCCGCCGCCGGAGCGCCTGATGAGCGTAAAAATGCTATTTTGGCTCTGGGAACCTTAAACGATCCTCGGGCCTTGTCTCTCTTGGTCGACCTACTCGGCCAAGAAAGCGACGCCGAGTTAATTGACGCCAGCCAACAGGCCATCGCCTCCCATGGTAAAGCCGCCATTCTGGAACTGCGCCGCCTTAACCAATCCCTAAAAATTCAGTTAGAGTCCCTCGAATATGGCGGAACCGCCGAGGAAAAAGCCCTGCTCGCCCGTCGTCTGCGGGCCACCCAGCGGGCGATCGCCACGATTCTCAGTAACCATAGCGGCGAACTCCCCACCGCCGATCTCAGCCGCACCCATCTCAGCCAAGCTGTGACCGAGGTTCCCTTCACCTTGGTCTTAGATGGAATCGATTTAGCCGGGATTCGCTTTCGCGGTTCGATTCTCAGCCGAGCCAGTTTCCAAGGAAGTCAGTTCTATGGGGCCGGGGAAGATGGCCGCTTCGGCACCTATGACGATTGGATTGCCGATCTCTCAGGCGCGGACTTAAGTTACGGCAACTTCGCCGGGGCTACCCTAACCCAAGTCTGGATGTACCGCAGTAACCTCATGCAGGGGAACTTCAATCATGCGGATGCTCGCTGGGTGAGTGCAACGGGATCTAACTTCAGTTCCGCGCAACTGGTGGGGGCCAACTTCGAGGAAGCCTCCTTACGTCAAACCAGTTTCACGGGAGCGGATTTGAACGCCGCTGACTTCAGTCACGCCGATTTACAGGGGGCCAGTCTCACCCAAGTTCGTGCTGGAGGGAGTCTCTGGACGGGGGCCAATCTCAGTCAAGCCAATTGGCAGGGTGCGGATTTAGCCGGGGTAGACTTCTCTCAAGCGAATTTGAGCAATAGCAATTTCCGTGACGTGAACCTCTCCGGGGCCAATCTGCGCCAGGCCAATTTGGAATATGCCAGTTTCCACGGCAGTGATTTGACCTGGACCGATTTACGCGGGGCCAGAGTAGCGGGGGCGGATTTTCAGGGTGTCACCTGGGAGGCGGCGGAGTCTGATGAGGCCAGTGATTTTGTGGTGCGATCGCCTGAGGCGGGGCCTCTCAGTTTGGTTGAGGGGGTCAACTTCAGTCAAGCCCGGAATTTAGACCGAGAGGCGGTGGCCTTTCTGTGCGATCGCGGTGCGATTCATCCCGACTGCCCCTAGCAGACCCCAGCACCGATTCTCAATCGCCGCTCACCCTAACGGGTAGAGCGCGAGGCTTCCCGCCGAGAAGCTAAGAAGACTCAACAAAGCGACGAATGTGCTGCAACAGCCGCTCAATCTCCGGCTCATCGCTGACGTAATGGACACAGGCCCGCACACAACTCGGGTCGAGAATCGTCCGGACCATCACCCCATGCTGTTGCAAAAACTGAACCAGGCCCTTATGGTCTGCTGACTCTAAGACAAAGGAGACTAACCCCGCTTCGGGAGGGGCAGTGCGTAAACAACTGACCTGAGGAATCTCTCGCAAGCCTTCCCAGAGACGCTGACTCTGACGACAAATCTGTTCATAGCGTGCCTGGGCCGTTCCCCAACGCCGATGAACGGCGATCGCCTCCCGTAAGCCCATATACAACGGATAGGCGGATGTCGCAATCTCATAGCGCTGTGCGTTGGCTTTGGGGCCAGTGGGGTTGCCGGTGGCATCCATGGTAATACCACGCCAACCGATAAAGGTAGGGCGCAAACTGGCCATGGCTTCGGGGTGACAGTAAAACCCACCAACCCCAGCGGGGCCACAGAGCCATTTATGACCGGTAAAGGCATAGTAATCCACCCCAGAGTCGGCTAACGCCAGAGGCAGAACGCCCACAGATTGGGCCGCATCGGCTAAGACGCGAATTGGTTCCCCGGAACGGGTGGACACCTGACGACAGGCGGCGACAATCTCTTTGAGGGGTAACACCTGCCCCGTATTCCAGAGAATATGACTCAACACCACTAAGCGAGTATTCGCTGTCAAGGCTTCGGCAATGACCTCAACGGCGTTATTGGTGTTGAGGGTGGCTTGAACGGGACACAGATCAACCTCAACACCAAAGCGATATTGAAGTTCCTGCACCGTCGCCACCACCCCAGGATGTTCGCAGTCGGTCATGACGAGGCGATCGCCCCGCTGCCAATCAATGCCCCAGAGGGCGATATTACAGCCGACGGTCACATCCTCCGTCAGAGCAATGGTGTCCGCCGTGACTCCCAACTCCTCGGCGATGGCCTGCCTGGTCTGGTTGGCGCAATCCTGAGCCCAAGCATTGGCCTGAGCTGAAAATGGACCAATGCGCTGCACCCACTCATAGGCTTGGCGAATGGCATTAATGGCCGTTTGAGGCAAAGGACCTTGACCACCATAATTGAGATAGGTTTTGTTGCTCAGGGCTGGAAACTGTTGTCGTTGTTGTTGAGACACCGTTGCTCTTAAACTCTTAGTCGTCGTGTTTAATTGTTGTCGGAATAGAAGCGCGTACAGTTACCAATCTTATCGACCACCCCGTCACGGCCGACACGAATATAACCTGTTGCCGGTTGTTCAATGGGTAACCAGAGATAGCCCGCTTCATCGGTGGTGGGGTTAGTACTGCCGAGAATAATCGCTGCCCCTTCATTGAGAAAGCGCAAAATCTCACTGTTGGGATTGTTGGAGCGATACACATTCAAACCATCGGGAGTGACCACATTCCGCGCCAAATTCACGTCAGGACACATGGCCGGCTGGAAGCGGGCCGCCCTCGCCGGTCGTTGAGCCACCGCCTCGTCAGATTCCCCATCACATACATAGTCTGACCAGACATAGCCGCGATAGTCCGAGGTTGCCACCGGCTGCCAGTTTCCGGCGGGAGCGGCGACTCGTTCGAGGGATGTCCCGTTGTTGAGAATCGTCAAGACTCGACCACCGGGGGTTTCCCGCAGGTTTAAGCGTGGTCCGGGGGTGCAAACATGGGCTTGGTTGGGGTAAGACTGAGCGATCGCCCCATTACCCCCCATGAAGACAGTTCCGAGAGCAAGGGGGAGAAAAGCAAGAGGAAATTTCATCATATCAGGAGCTGCAAGGCTCTTTAACGCAGTTGCTATGAATTTTAGCGGACGTGCTGCCCAATCAAAGACCCTTAAGACAGATTAATCAGCCGGCCTCCCTCGCGAACCGACTGAGATAAGCCCTCTAAAATGCCCACCAGTTGCGCCCCCACTGCCCCGGAGGAGCGATCGCAGTCCTGACCGGTTTCAATCCCCTCTAGGAAGCGATCGCAGACCCGTCGTAGGGGTTCTCCAGGGCCTACCTCTAGGGCTTCGGGAGTCACAGCACTCGGCTGCCAGATCCCGGCTGAGTCCTGGGTGAGTTGTCCCTGAATCAGCGTCAAGGGATTGGCCGCAAGTTCGTCAAACACCAGGGTTCCGGCATCTCCCACTAGGGCTAACCGTCGTTGTTTATCAGGGTTGGCCCAACATAGATGAATGGTTGTCTCGACGCCACTGGGATACACTAATCGCGCCCAGGCGACATCGGCTAGGCCATCGGGAAACAAATGTTGGCTCGTCCTATGTCCCTGGGATTGTAACCAAATCTTGCCGGTTCCTTGCACCTGAACCGGAACCTCGGCCAGCCAATGATTAAAAATCGCGATATCGTGAATAGCTAAGTCCCAGAGGGCATCGACATCATGGCGAACGGGACTCAGATGGGTGCGGGCGGCATAGCCATAGCGCAATTCCCCGAGACGACCTTGACACAGCACCTCGGCCCCTCGTTCGACACAGGGGTGGAAGAGATAGGTATGGTCGATATTGAGCCGTCGTTGCTGTTTTTGGGCCAACTCCCACAGGGCGATCGCCGTTTTGGACTCTAAGGTTAGGGGTTTTTCAGCTAAGACATGATAGCCCCGGTTGAGCGCCTCGCGAATGGTGGTTTCATGGTCGGTGGCGGGGGTGGCCACAATCACCCCTTGGGCGGGTAAGTTTTGGGTGTTATGCCAATCTTGACTCAGCATGACCCCGGCCGCATCTAGGTTGAAGCGTTCATTGACCGCTTGCAGACGTTGGCGATCGCAGTCAACGACCGCCCGTAATTCTGCCTTGGGATGCTCTAAGATATTGCGAATCAGGTGATTGCCCCAACGACCCGCGCCAATAATAATAATTCCTGTCATACCCGGTCTAAATAGGTGAACCTTAGCTGAACGTTAGGTGAACGTTAGGAGGGAGAAACTGGGGACTGTTGGGACGGGTCAGCCTCTGATAAGGCCACGAAGGCCTCTTGAGCCGCCGCCTGTTCGGCTGCTTTAATCGATCGCCCGGTTCCCCGGCCCAGACAGCGGTTATGAAGCCAGACTTCAGCGGCGAAACGGCGATCGCTATGATGTTCTCGGGTCACTTGTTCGACAACACGGTAGTCTGGCAGTTGTCGGTAATGGCCCTGGGTCCATTCCTGCAAGGCGGCTTTATAGTTCTGTCGTGCGGGATCTTGGCGGACTTGTTCAGCTAGAGGACGAAAGGATTTATCAAGCCAAGGACGCACTAGAGTTGTATCATGGCTACTCAGATACAGGGCCGCCGCCACCGCTTCGAGGGCATCGGCTAAGCGAGAATGATAGCCGGCCTTGTCACCACTGGCACTCCCACCGACTAACAAATAGCGCTGAAACCCGTAGGATTCAGCAATCTCGGCTAGGGTGCGATCGCTCACTAATACGGAACGAATAGCGGCATAATCTCCCACTTTAGCGTCAGGGTAACTTTCCCAAAGAAACTCCGCTGACGCTAAGCGAATTGCCGCATCGCCGATAAACTCTAGGCGTTCGTAGTTGCGAGTCGCCGACACCGTTGGATGGGTTAATGCGGTATCCAAAAGATCCCAGTTAACTCGAGGGTCTGGGGCTAAACCCAACTTAAGAATAAATTGATGTAATGCGTCTTGACGCTGAGGGGGCAGGGCAACCATAGGGAGTGAGAGGGCAATCAGGCGATATACAGGCGATACAAGGGGGTAGAGAAAGTAGTCGTAAGCCGGGTTCTGTTCTATCCCATCGTCAGACGATGAGACGGGCAGTTATCTATCTGGGACGTTTGTTACCAAACGCCTCAAGCGGTTCTCCAACATCGGAACCGGTAAAAGACCAACCGTCGTTCCGGCGACCTTGCACCCACTCGGGGTTTACCGAGCCAGTACCTCTCGATACTGCTGGTGCGCTCTTACCGCACCTTTGCACCCTTACCTTGAAGGTAGCGGCTTGCCACTACCTTGTCACAAGGCGGTATGTTTCTGTGGCACTCTCCTCACGCTCACGCGCACTGGGCGTTACCCAGCAAGTTTGGTCTTTCGGGTGCCCGGACTTTCCTCAACCTGGCTCAAGTCCTCGACTCGGCCAGATCGCAACTGCCTCACCTACTTTCTCTGCTCTTAGTGTGACAGCAGACCCGGTCGGGTGACAAGATATCAATGGTTCGACGCAGTTTTCGAGTCAGTTGCCAGAAACCGGTTTCACACTGTTGCATGTTCAACGCGAAAGACATTGCTAAACAGGTTGGCCACGATTTGTTTCCCTTCTTGGGTCACTTCGAGATATTTGAGTCCTTCTTTGATGTAGGGATAGACTCCGTTCCAATAGAACTTGGGATAGCCGTTGCGTAGGTCTCCTGGGGTTTTATAGCCGAGAGCCTTGTTGGTTCCGGTTTCTTCAAATTCGTAGAAGAGGGCGCTAATTTTTTGCAGATAACGGGGGTCACTCAGTTGCCCAATGAGATCGGCGGCCCGCACTAAGCCGGGCAGATTGCAGGTATCTTGGTGATCTTCTCCCGCTGGAACGGGAAACCGCGTCAGTTCCATGCTGCTACGGATCAGTTCGGCATCAATGAGGCGATGCCCTCCAAACCGTTCGTCGATAAACAATTTTCCGCGATCAACATGATAGGGCGTTAGGGCCGCATCCGTCGCACCGGGAGCGAGGTAGACCATTGTGTCGTCAATTCCTGTCGAATAGAGTCGCCGGGTGGGGTCATCTTTACGACACACTCCTTTGACGTAGCCAATGTCATGACACAGCAGCGCAATGGTGAAATGGAGCCAATCTTCGCAGGAGACACCTCCTTCACGGATATGTCGTCCTCGGAGGATATCTTGCCCGACGAGGGTGACGAAAATTGTATGTTCGACGTTGTGATAGAGAGCATCGCTGTTGGCGATGTTTTCCAATGCCATACCACCAGCCCAGCCGATGATCTCGGCGTAGTCAGACTTTAGCCCGCCATAGGTGCGGTGGTAGTTGTCCTGTAGTTTGGGGACGAAACGGTCGATGAGTAACTGGGTGGCATTAAACATCGCCTGGTTTCCTTTCCTGTTTCTTGTAGGGGGTCTGGGTCACAAGGTCTTGTGATGGCCGAACTTCTAATCCCCTATTTTAACAAGTCAACTCCCCATCTCGGCGATCGCTCGTACAAGAAACCCAACCCCGACGCACGGCGTGCAGGAGTCGGTTCAGTAGGGTGTAGTCAGCGTCGGTGAGGCGATCGCTCAGTAGATAGGAACGCAATTGTAGGCGATCGGCTTGGGTGAGTTTGCCGTTTTCCCAAACTTGGAAGAAAAAGTCAGATAAGGTCGGCAGTGAGGGTAAAAACGAGTTTGTCATTATTTTAAGAGAATCTTCTATTTCTTTAATGATGCGGCCGCTAATTAGATTTAGCGGCGATCTCGTACAGGGGCTTGGGTAATTGCGATCGCCCAATCACGTAATTGGGATCGCTTAAAATCGTGACCGGGATCGCCCAAAAATAGCGATCGCAGTCACAACGATTCTCTCAACTATCTGTAATCGAAGCTACAAAAACATCAATCTTCACGAAAATTTTTACTTCTTAACCTAACTCTTTATCTTAAATGTCAAAAGAAGACTCCCGTTAGAGCCGAAGGCTTAGCGGTGAGATGAATTTTGACTAAAAATATGTGGTAGAATCGTGGAGCCAACG
>LJZT01000132.1 GCA_001314905.1 Phormidium sp. OSCR | reverse complement strand
GAGAAATCAGATTCAATACGTTGTCTCGCTGAATCAAGAATCACTATCTGTGAGAATCCCGCGCTGTAATCTTTGATTCAGCGCTGGGAGTATGTCAAAAAGCGGGAGATACGATTGAACTTAAAAGCATTGACCTTCGCTTTCCGATTGAGCAAGTTTATCGCCGTTTCAATCTCAGCGTCGATAAGGGAAACTCATGGATGCATCTCAATCAGAACTATCTCGGATAAACCGCCTCTAATAATGAGATGCACCCAACAGAGTTCCTAGTTTTTCTTCAACCAGGAGAACATCGCCCGCAAGTCTTTCCCAACTTCCTCAATGGGATGTTCGGCTTCTTGACGACGCATGGCCGTGAAGCCGGGTTTACCCGATTGATTTTCTAAGACAAATTCCCGCGCAAATTGCCCCGATTGGATTTCGCTGAGAATCTCTTTCATGGCGGCTTTAGTTTCGGGAGTCACCACCCGAGGGCCACGAGTATAGTCGCCATACTCGGCTGTGTTGGAGATGCTGTCGCGCATAGTGGCCAAACCACCTTCAACCACTAAATCTACAATCAGTTTCACTTCGTGGAGACATTCAAAATAGGCGAGTTCCGGTTGATAACCCGCTTCAATGAGGGTTTCAAACCCAGCTTTTATGAGCGCACTTAAGCCACCACATAACACCGCTTGTTCGCCAAACAAATCGGTTTCCGTTTCTTCCCGGAAACTGGTTTCTAAGATGCCGGCGCGGGTTCCGCCGATACCTTTAGCATAGGCCATAGCCCGATCGCGGGCCTGGCCCGAGGCATCTTGATACACCGCAAACAGACAGGGAACCCCCTCCCCTTGTTCGTAAGTTCGGCGCACCAAATGACCGGGGCCTTTGGGGGCAATCATGACCACATCCACGTTTTCGGGGGGAACCACTTGACCAAAATGGATGTTAAATCCATGGGCAAAGGCGAGAACATCTCCCTCTTTTAGATTCGGTTCAATTTCTTGTTTGTAAACGGTTTTCTGCACCTCGTCGGGGAGCAGAATCATGATTAAATCGGCTTTTTCAGCGGCTTCGGCGACAGGATACACTGTTAGTCCAGCATCCTTGGCTTTGGGGGCGGATTTACTGCCGGGATAGAGGCCAACGATGACATTGACGCCACTATCTTTTAAGTTAAGAGCATGGGCGTGTCCTTGGGAACCATAGCCGATAATGGCAACGGTTTTATCGGCGAGTCTGTCGAGATTCGCATCTTGGTCATAGTACATGCGAGCCATATACAAGTCTCCTTGAAAAATTCGGTAATCGGCTGACTATCTCAGGAATGCTGTCGCTGTGGTGAATCGTTGAGGATTCAGCGTTAGATAGAAAACACAATCTTTTATTGTATCAAAGAGTGGTCGGGCCGCTCGGGGTGGTAAGTTTCCTCGCGATCGCCCGCGCTGGGGAGGATAAGAGGTTAAACTACAGAACATGGACAGTGACCCGCGAAAACGGTTCGAGAGGGGGACAACGACTTATGAGGCTCGGACGGTATCCTATCGAGTTTGCAACTCAGTTAGTGACGGCCATGGCGGTTGTCCTATTATCGAGTTCTGCTAGCGTGACTCAGGCACAAGAGTCAGCGCCGTTGAGCGATCGCGAAGCCCAGGAATTACAACAGTTTCGGGCGCAGGAGAGTTTTCAGGACAATCTCGAACAGGCCATCGCCAATAGTGTCAGTCTGCGCGATCGCATCGATGCTCAAATTGAAAGCGCCCTAGCCGCGCAACGGCCGGCAATTACGGCTGTTTTTGTGGTGTTGGCCCTGCTTCCCTTGTTGGGGGCGATCGCCGTTTGGCTGATTCTCAATCGCCTCGAAGATCGCGCCAACGCCTACGCCCAGGAAATGAATAGCATCAAAAATGATGCCATGGCTGAGTTACTGGGGATGATGAATGAGGCCCAATCGGTTTTACATCAGATTCAAACGACTATCCATGAGCCATTACCTGAAGTCCCTCTAGCCGAGCAACGACAGCTCGGTAAGCATTCTCAATCTCGGCAAGATTCCCTCGATGATGACTCCCACGAGGAGACGTTCCCCTCTCAGTCAGCCCCGCCGCCGCTGGATGTCTCTCAAGATGTCTCTCAAGATGTCTCTCAAGACAATCTCGCGGAGGATGTTGAGGACAACTCCAGCGCCGCTGAGGAAGACGGGGAAGACGAGGACATCCCGCCGCCATCGTTGAACTCAATTTTGGACTCAGACGAGGATGAGTATGAGGATGAGGATGAGTATGAGGATGAGGAGACTCCCCCAGCTTCATTCAACTCAATTCTAGAGTCAGACGAGGAAGACGACGAAGAACTAGACCCCTCTCAACCCCAATCTGTCAACTCTATCCTAGATAACGACAATAACGACGCTGAACCCGATCAGTCCTCAACGAACTCAACCAGCAACGGGGCCAGGGTTCCCCCGCCAATCACCTATCGCGGTGGTGACGAGGCCATCGCAACCGCACCAGAGAACCGTCTCAATGGCAATTCTGGCCTGGATAACGCCCAAAGCCAGGAGTCAGTCTATCAAACTCAGCCCCAGTCGGCCCAGGTTGGCGCAGCGGAGTTTTGCCGTCAAGCCAACGCCTTGTTCTTTAGTGGCCGCTACCCAGAAGCGATCGCCGCCTATCAGCAAGCGGTGCAACTCAAACCCGACTATCATCAGGCCTGGAGTAACCAGGGAAGCGCCCTGTTTCATCTGCAACGCTATCCCGAGGCGATCGCCGCCTATAACCGCGCTCTAGGCATCCATCCTGACTATCCTGAAGCCTGGAACAACAAGGGAGGCGCCCTCTCGAAATTGGGGCAATATGAGGAGGCCTTGGCGGCCTACGATCGCGCCGTAGAACTCAAACCCGATTACGTCGAAGCCTGGAACAATCGCGGTTTAGCCCTGATGGAACTGAAACGCTATAAAGAGTCCGTCGCCTCCTATAACCGGGCCGTGAAACTCAAACCCGATTACGTTGAAGCCTGGAACAATCGCGGTTTAGCCTTCGCCGCCGCCGATCTGCACGATCATGCCCTACGCTGTTTTGAGAAAGCCCAGAGTCTCAACCCCGATTATCTCGATAGTTATCGTAATCAGGGTATATCCTTAGCCGCCTTAGAACGCTATCCCGAGGCCATTCGCGCCTATCAACGGGGGACTGAGATTCAACCCCAAGATATTCCCACTTGGTACTATTTGGGACAACTGTTCACCCAACTGCAACGGTATGATGAGGCGATCGCGGCCTATGATGAGGCGATCGCCCTGCAACCGGCTATCCCCGAGATTTGGTATAACAGGGCTGGTTGCTATAGTGCGCAAGGCTTTGTTGCCCCCTGCTTGGAAAGCCTGCAAGAGGCCATTCGTCTCGCCCCCCATCCCTATCGTGAACGAGCCCAAGTTGATCCGCGTTTCGATGAGATTCGCCAAGATGAACGGTTCAAACAATTGTTGGTATGAGGGGGGGAATAGGGAACAGGGAACAGGGAACAGGGAACAGGGAACAGGGAAAACCCACCCCTGGCCCCTCCCAGGAGGGGATGGCAGGTGGCTTGCCTTCTCGGATCATTCAACATTCACAATTTAACCGTTCACAATTTAACCGTTCACAATTTAACCGTTAACGATCTACCATGATGCAAAAATCCTACATCCTAGCCGTTTTATCTCTTCTGTTGGTGTCTCCTAAAGGGGCGATCGCCCAGGAACCTGCCGCCCCCCAACAGACTCCCCCCGATGCCGCCGCGCCAATGCCGCCCGAAGGCCCCGGCGAACCCTCCTTTATTGCCCCAGTTCCAGCGGAACCAGATCCCAATTTAGACTGGCAAATTGAGAATCGCTTGCGTAATAGTCCAGTGGTTCAGGATGCGATCAATGATGCCGTCGATCGCAATTTTTCCTGGACCTTTGGCTTATTAAATATCCTTTTATTGCTGTTGATTTTATTCCCCATCGCTGGGCTGGCCCTGTTGTGGTGGATGCGCCAAGATATGGTGTCGCAGGTGGTGGATGACGTCGAAGGCCGTCTTTCGGATGAGTTGAAAGCCGAAGTTAGCCGGGAGTTAAAAGCCGATTTAGCCCCAGCCAGCGCCCCAGCAGCCGCGTCAACAGCTGCGTCAACAGCCGAACCGGCCCAACTGAAAGATATGGTATCAATGGCTTTGTCGGTGCAAAACGTCATGTCCAATGCCCGCCATACCATTGAGAACTCCATGCAACTGCAAGATCGACTTGATGGACGGTTGCACGATGTCTTGGAACTTCAGATGATGCAAGGGCGACAACTCGAAGCGAATGGACAGTATACTGAGGCGATCGCCGCCTTCGATCGCGCTATTGAAGTCGATGAACGCCATCGGGAAGCCTATTGCGCTAAAGGCAGTCTTCTCGTCACCCTCGAACGCCTCGAAGAAGCCCTAGCCACCTATGCCCAAGCGGTGAAGGTGGCCCCCGATTGTGCTGAAGCCTGGTACGGGATTGCCCGCTGTTACGCCCTCGTTGGCCATCAAGAACCGGCGATTGACAATCTCAAAAAAGCCATTCATCTCAACCCCAGCTTCAAGGAACAGGCCCAAAATAATGAGGCCTTCGCCAAGCTGCGGGAACAAGAAGCCTTCCAAACAGCCCTCGTCGGCTAATCGCCGTCATGGGGGCAATCCTCGGCGGTTGCCCTCTCTTGAACGCAACCCTTGAAAGTATCAATTTGTAACAAGGACTTGACAACTCGGTACAATAGACTCAAACAAACTGCTTTTTATCTAACGTTATGAGTCAAATTGCCTTAAATACCTTGGCGATCGGCATTTTTAGCCTAACCATGTTTTCCCTCTTGGGGCCGATGCTGCATCTGTCGCCCCTGTACCCGGCGGCCACGGTGTTTGCCCTGTTGGGGTTAGCCACCGTCGATCAGTTAGGCTTCCAAGGCCAGGGAGGACTGGTGTTTCTCGATTGGTTGGGGGCCAATACCGGCGATCGCCGTCAGCGCGTTATTCGCCATGAAGCGGGCCATTTCCTCGTGGCCTATCTATTAGAGGTTCCCATCGCTAACTACAGCCTCAGCGCCTGGGAAGCGCTGCGACAGGGACAAACGGGGCGCGGTGGTGTACAGTTCGATGATGGCCAGTTGCTATCCCAACTCAGTCAAGGACAACTCTCGTCTCAGCAGTTAAACCGCTATGCCATGGTTTGGATGGCGGGAATCGCCGCCGAAGAACTTGAGGATGACTCGGCCCGAGGTGGCATTGACGATCGCCAGCAACTGCGTTTAGTCTTGCGTCAGTTGCGTCCCGTTGTGGGCGACAGCGAAGCCCGAGAACGTTGGGCTATCTTACAGGCCCGCACCCTCATCGATCGCCATCGGGATGCCTATGAGGCTTTAGTCGAGGCTATGTCAGAAGGGTTAAGCGTCCAAGACTGCTGCGATCGCATCCAACAGCATCTCGCCCCAGCCGTCTCCTAATCGCCTCTTGACGGGGGTGGTTGTTTCGTCCGATGGTTGAGTGAGACGGTGGGTTGGGCCGGGTTAGCCCGGTCACAACTGCCAAAATTAGCAATCATAACAAACAAGCTTTGAAAAACGTCATGACCGGGTTTAAACGACTGGTGGCGATGCTTTCGCTAGTGATCGCCCTGACGCTGACGGGATGCAGTACCTCCCCAAGCAGCGGCTTAACCTCCTTTACCGATAGTTACGATGGCTATCGCTTCCTCTATCCCAACGAGTGGATTGAGATGGATGCGTCCAACCTAGCGCCGGATGTGGTACTACATGATCTCATCGAACGCAGTGAAAACCTCAGCGTCATTATCAATCCCGCCGAAGCCGGACAAACCCTAGCGGATTTGGGAACCCCCACGGAAGTGGGTTACGAACTCTCCAAACGGGCCATCGCCCCCGAGGGAAGCGATCGCGTGGCCGAGTTAATCGATGCCCAATCGCGACAGGATGAAGATGGCAAAACCTACTATATCCTCGAATATGCCGTCACCCTACCCGATCAGCTGCGTCACAATATCGCCAGTATCTCGATTTCTCGCGATAAACTCTTTACCCTGAATGTTTCCACCACCGAACGCCGTTGGCAAGAAATTCAGGATAAACTGCGGATTGTCGCCCGTTCCTTCTTTGTTTACTAATTTGCTAATTTGCGTTAGGAATCCTTGGACGACTGTTTGTTTTTTGAGTCCCGCAGGAGTGTTCCATGAGTTCGCCAATTCTGATTCTTGCCTCCGCCTCCCCCGCCCGTCGCCAACTGTTGCGTAGTGCGGGAATTGAACCGATTGTCTGTCCAAGTGATTTAGACGAATCCCAAGTTCAACTGAGTAACCCCGTGGCCTTAGTGCAAACCCTAGCCCAACTCAAGGGGGAACGGATTGCGGCGGGGATTCGTTGTGAGGATATTGCCCCCCACGGACTTCATAGCCAACAGCCCGAGTCGGTGTTAGTGTTAGCCTGCGATTCAGTGTTAGTGTTGGGCGATCGCGTCTATGGTAAACCGGCCAATGCCGCCGAGGCGATCGCCCGTTGGCAACTCATGGGCGGCCAAGTGGGCGAACTCTATACGGGCCACGCCATTGTGGATATCGCCCAAAATATCACCCTCGTCAACTGCGAGGTGACTCGGGTTCATTTTGCCAACATCAGCGACGCCGACATCGAAGCCTATGTCGCCACAGGAGAACCCCTCAAGTGCGCCGGTTGTTTTGCCATCGACGGTCGAGGTAGCCTGTTTGTCGAGAAGATAGAAGGCTGTCATAGTAATGTGATCGGCCTGAGTTTACCCCTGTTTCGACGCATGATCGTAGAACTCGGCTATCAGGTGACTCATCTATGGAATACACCCCGATAGAGAATGGCTGACGCAGAAGTTATTGTAATTGGCAGTGGTATTGGCGGCTTAGTAGCGGCCTCCCTGTTGGCCCGTTATGGAAAATCGGTGGTTGTCTGTGAAAGTCATGTCCTACCCGGTGGGGCGGCCCATGGATTTTCTCGCCGAGGCTTTCATTTCGACGCGGGACCCTCGTTTTTTTGCGGCTTAGGGGAAGGGCCAAGTCTCAATCCCTTGCGCCAGGTTCTCGATGCCTTGGAGATGTCCCTAGAGACCATCGCCTACGATCCTTTAGGAGAGTATCATTTCCCCGATGGGACTTTTCCCGTATACTGCGATCGCGATCGCTACCACGACGAAATCGCCCGCGTCACCCCCAACGGCGCCGCAGAATATCGCCAACTTGAACGCCGTCTCGGGAAACTCTACAAGGGAATGCGCCAAATTCCCACCCTCGCCCTACGCAGCGACTGGCAGGCGATTCCCTTCCTCGCCCAACATTACCCCGCCAGCCTCCTGAAACTGCTACCCATTGCCGGGTTAACGCAAAAAACCGTCGGTGAAATCATGGATACCTGTGTCCGCAACAGTTGGGTACGGCGCACGGTAAATTTAGAATGTTTCCTCCTCTCGGGGTTGAAAGCCTACGGAACCATTGCCCCAGAAATGGCTTTTATGTATGGTGAACGTCATCATGCCAAGGTAGACTATCCCCGAGGCGGCAGTGCGGCTATTGTGCAGGCGTTGGTGAAGGGGTTAGAGAAATGGGGCGGCGAGTTACGTTTACGAACCCATGTTGAGAAGATTTTAGTGGAATCGGGCCAGGTGACGGGGGTGCGTCTACGCAATGGTGAAACCCTCAAGGCGTCGATTGTCATCTCCAACGCCACGATTTGGGATACATACCGCAAGTTACTCAGTAGCCATCATTTACCCCCCGCCTATCGCAAGGAAGCCCTGGAATTGCCCCGTTTAAATAGCTTTATGCACCTCTATCTGGGGATTCGCGCCCAGGGATTGGAGGATTTAAGGGGTCATCATGTGGTGGTGTTGGATAATACGATGGATATCAATGTGCCGGGGAATACTTGTATGGTGTCAATTCCCACAGTTTGGGACCCGAGTTTAGCGCCCGAGGGCTATCATGGCATTCACTGTTATACCCTCGAACCTTATAAGTCTTGGAAACTTGATGCCCAGTATGAGGAACGCAAACAACGGCGATCGCAATCTCTCTATCGTGCCTTAGATAAGATTATCCCCGGTATCCGCGATCGCATCGAGTTCGAGATGGTGGGAACTCCCATTACCCATGAGCGTTTTTTGCGTCGCTATCAGGGAACCTATGGCCCCGGAATCCCCCCGATTCAAGGCATTTTTCCCCTCAATCAAACGCCGGTATCGGGATTGTATCGTGTCGGTGATACGACAATGCCCGGAATTGGTGTGCCAGCGGTGGCCGCGTCGGGGATTCTCTGCGCGAACAGTTTAGTCAGTCCTCAGCAAACTTGGCAACTGTTGCAAGATGTGGGCTTGGCTTGACGGTGTGGGCAATCTGTAGGAGTCTGAGGGATTGGCGAAATTTAAGTCCCGAGGTTTGGAGTTGTGTCTGTGAGTCATCCCCGTCAGGTTGCGTTTTGGGCGTTGAAAGAGATCGAACGCAAGGATACTTATGCAGAGGTGGCCTTGCAGCGACAGTTGGCTAAGTCTGATTTGACGGGAGGCGATCGCGCCTTGGCGACCGAGTTAGTCTATGGGGTAGTGCGGCGGCGGCGATCGCTCGATGCGGTTATCGACCAGTTTGGCAAAAAACCGGCCGCTCAACAAGCCCCCGATTTACGAGTATTGTTGCGTCTCGGTTTCTATCAACTGATCTATCTCGATCGCGTGGCGGCGGCGTTAGCGGTTGACAGTACGGTGGAATTGGCGAAAGCCAATCGCTTGGGAGGATTATCCAACGTCGCCAACGGGATGCTACGACAGTATTTGCGTCAACGAACCGCCGCCAATCCCCTGGGAATCTCTTTTCCTGAAAATCCGGTCTCTCGCTTAGGGGTGCGCTACAGTTACCCTGACTGGATTGTACAACAGTGGTGTGATCAGTTAGGCCTCGAAGAAGCCGAACAGCTCTGTCGTTGCTTTAATCAACCGCCCCAACTCTATTTACGCATCAATCCTCTGAGAACGTCCCTTGAGGAGGTGGAAAACAACTTCTTAGAGGCGGGTATTGCCGTCGAGAGGCTCCCCAAATTGCCTCAAGGGTTAAAATTGCCCTCCGCCGGTCGTATCGAGGCGTTACCGGGCTATGAGGAGGGCTGGTGGACGGTTCAGGATGCCAGCGCCCAATGGGTGACGCATCTGTTGAATCCTCAGCCGGGGGAGGTGATTGTGGATGCTTGTGCCGCCCCAGGGGGGAAAACGACGCATATTGCCGAGTTAATGGGCGATCGCGGGCAGATTTGGGCCTGCGATCGCACGGCGTCTCGTTTGAAGAAAGTGGGGCAAAATTGCCAACGCTTGCAGCTGCGATCGGTACAACTGTTACAGGGGGATAGTCGGGAGTTGCGCCAGTTTGAGGGGAGTTGCGATCGCGTCTTATTAGATGTTCCCTGTTCGGGGTTAGGAACTCTCCACCGTCGCGCTGATTTGCGTTGGCGACAGACACCCCAGGGAATTGTTGAGTTAGCGCAACTCCAGGGGGAACTCTTGGCGGCGGCGGCGACTTGGGTGAAACCCGGTGGGGTGTTAGTCTATGCCACTTGTACCGTGAGTCCGCCGGAAAATGAAGGGGTGATTGGCCCCTTTTTGCAAACTCACCCAGATTGGCAGGTTGAAACACCTCCAGCGGGGTTGGGTTTACCGGAGGTGGAGTCTCCTCTGGGGTTGCGTTTATGGCCTCATCGCCACGAGGGGGATGGCTTTTTTATGGTGAGGTTGCGGCGACGCTAGGGGAGATTTAGCAATTTGTTAAACACCGAGGGAGAGTTGTTCGGGGTGGCGATCTCCCAATTCCTGAGAAACCGCCCCCAGGGAGTAATTGCTAATAAACAATTCTGAGCCTTTGTTGGCTTTGTCTTGCTTATAATTATTCATACCATATTGCAATTCCCATTCATAAATCTGGGCAAATTGGAAGTTTTCTCGCACCTCGGCACAGTCATCATAGGTGATCAACCACAGATGAGGACAGCGTTGCAGGAGTTGGGCAAAGCGATCATGGTCAAAACTGCTATGGTAATGACCTCGTTTACCATAGAGTTTAGATTTTGTGGCACTGAGGTAGGGTGGATCGAGAAAAATGAAGCTGCGATCGCGGTTCTCGCACGCTTCGCGATCGCCCTTACTGTCTCCGTCATCTTGCAGCAGTTCACTATAATCAAGATTGGTAATTTTGACTCCATCTAATACCGGACTTAAGGCACTTAAACGGTCGATTGAGGAGTCTGTAAAACGCTGTTCAAAGGCATTTTGCGAATAGCCTCCGGCTTCAATGGTTCCCGAGAAGGTAATCCGATTGAGAATAAAAAAACGAACCGCCCGTTCTAAATCTGAGAGGTCATTAACGTCAACCGTTACTAACTCTTGAAATAATCCCCGTCCATCATGACACGTCCGTTTAATGTCTCGAACCCTTTGCGTGAACTCTGTTAGCTGAGATTGGGCGCATTTCCAGAAATAATAGACATCAGGATTGAGGTCGTTAATCCAAATCGGTAAATCTGGGTTTAACGTTTTCAGTTTTATAAACACCGAACCACCGCCAACAAATGGTTCTCGATAGGTTTGAAATGAGATGGGAAATTGGGCAAAAATTTGCCGTAGGGCTTTGGATTTTCCCCCAGGATAGCGCAGAGGAGTACGAACTGATTTAGAAATTGACATGAGTGAATCGGATTTTGAGAGAAAATCAGTCAAATTGATGCCAGATTAAATGATTACCGTAGGGGCGAAAAAATCCCCTCCTAGGAGGGGTTAGGGGTGGGTTCCCCACAATGTTGTACCTAATGCAACCCATAACAATGATTAGCGTAGGGGCGAAAAAATCCCCTCCTGGGAGGGGTTAG
>LJZT01000131.1 GCA_001314905.1 Phormidium sp. OSCR | reverse complement strand
GCCTCTTGCCATCCCCTCTTGGGAGGGGTTAGGGGTGGGTCATGCCTCTTGCCTCTTGCCTCTTGCCTCTTGCCTCTTGCCAAAGCTTACCACTTCAGCTATAATGGGACTCTATGGGCGATTAGCACAGTGGTAGCGCACTTCCTTCACACGGAAGGGGTCACTGGTTCGAATCCAGTATCGCCCATTCATTTTTTTGTATAGACAATAGAATCACGGGCGAGATCTAACTATCATGGGGTAAGGGTTCCTTTTCCCCTTGTTCAACTCAGTTTAGGAGTTCTGTATACTATGACTCAAGCAACTCAAGCTCCGCAACGGGGTATTCAGATGACGGAAACGGCGCTCAAGCAGGTGATGGCGTTGCGTCAACAGCAGGGAGAAGACCTGTTTTTACGGGTTGGCGTTCGTCAGGGCGGTTGTTCTGGAATGTCCTACACGATGGACTTTGAAAACGCCAGCAATGTCCGTGAGGATGATGAAGTCTATGATTATGATGGCTTTAAGGTCATCTGCGATCGCAAGAGTATGTTATATCTCTATGGCTTAGTCCTGGATTACAACACCGCTTTGATTGGTGGCGGTTTTACCTTCACCAACCCCAACGCCACGCAAACCTGTGGTTGTGGTAGCTCGTTCTCGGCGTAATTCCCCGGAACCGGCGAGAATATTCTCAATTTCCCGTATCTTAGGAAGGGGCGTTTTTCACAAGACGTCCCTCTTTTTATGGCGGGAGATCCCGTCTTTGGCTGATAATCCCTATCCTGTTGGAGTCTTGTTATTTTATGAATGCACCGGTTGAAACGGAATTTGAACAGGCCATCGCCCGCTATCAGAATGGTGAGTCGGTTGATGTGCTGATCCCTGTCTTTAAGGATATCTGCGATCGCGCCCCCAAGAATAGCGCCGCCTGGACTTGTCTGGCCTGGCTTTATCTGCTCGGAGATCGTCCAAAATCCGCTTATAAAGCCGCCAGCAAAGCCGTCAAACTTAGTCCTCAAGATCCTCAAGCCCAAGTGAACTTAGCCCTCGCGATGCTCGATACCCAGAAGAAGGGGGTTCGGGAACATATTGATCGCGCTCTTGAGGTGATGGCCTACTCCGACGAGTTGCGGGAGGAACTCCAGCGCAACTGTCAGGATGGACTGACTCGTAACCCTGACTGGGACAATCTCAAACGAGTCCAAAATTGGCTCTTTGCTTAGAAATTGGACGCAACTGTAACGTTCTGTTAAGAAATCGAGGTGGAAACCGAAGGATGGCTGGATAGATTTGATCTCGATTTGGGGGCGATCGTCTTTAATTTCATCCATCCAGGGTTCCCCTCTTAATCCCTGAAATGCTTACCTAAACTGCGGTTGACCTTGTTTTTGCGAGTGATAATCCGCCGCTGATTGTAACGTATGCTTCACAATTCCTTAAATTACTTTATAAAAAACTCAAAAATCTAGTGATAAGATTGTGTGAAGTCAGACATTAACTATTCCAATCACATCAATCACAACTTTATAAGGAGAAACATCACATGAGTAATACTAACAAGAACGTCTCCATTAAACCAGAAACTCGTAACCACCAAGGGTTCTTCGTCCGTGACGGACAATATCAGCTAATGGGCGTTGACGAGTCCGGCTGGGCGCTCATCTGCTTTGATGACGTGAGCTGCCACTATGTTGATCCCGACAATCTCGAATCCGTCGAAGACCGTGTTGACTAGACTCTTTAAGGTCTAAGATTCCGGATGTTCCGGACTCAGAAACAGAAAATTCTAACTAAAAATCCTTTTTGGGCAACACCTCCTCAGGTGTTGCCTTTTTCAGGGCCAAGCGTCTCAGCCTAGATGATCGCTAATCGCTACTGGCGAGCCAAAATATCCTCCAAGGCCGGTTTGAGGGTGGCAAAACGATAGTCAAACCCCGCCGCCAAGGTCTGTTTGGGCAACACCTGTTGACCGTCCAAGACCACCATAGCACCTTCACCTAAGAGTAACTCCAAAGCAAACTCAGGAACCGGTAGCCAGGAAGGACGAGACATGACCTCCCCTAAGACGTGACAGAGGGTTTGCATCCGTACAGGATTGGGGGCCGTCGCGTTATAGACTCCAGAAAACTCAGCATTGGAGAGGGCCTGAGTCAGTAGGCGCACCACATCCTGACGGTGAACCCAGGATACCCACTGTTGGCCACTGCCAATCGGCCCCCCGGCAAACAACTGAAAGGGGGTTAACATTTTGCCTAATGCCCCGCCATCGGGACCGAGAACAATGCCAAAGCGCGCAATCACCAAACGAGTACCGAGGGCGGTTACTGCTTGGGCGGCGGCTTCCCAGGCTTGACAGACTTGGGCTAAATAATCGTCTCCTGGGGCGCTTGTTTCGTCAAAGACTGCCGTTTCACTGGTTCCGTAATAGCCAACGGCTGAGGCGTTAACCAGCACTTGGGGCTTGTCTGGGGCGGCGGCGATCGCCTCGACGAGTTTTTCAGTAGTCTGTGTGCGACTGTCGAGGATTTCTTGCTTATACTCAGCCGTCCAGCGGTGATCGGCAATGGGCGCCCCAGCTAAATTGACAACCCCAGTACAGCCAGAAATAGACTCTTGCCAGGGGCCAGACTGGCGAGGATCGTAAGGGACGACCTCTACCGTTGGAAAGGCTTCAGGGGGAAATTGTCGTTTCCCTTTTTGAGGATTGCGGGTTAACAGCACCACCGAAGCACCATCCTCAGTCAGTTGTCGTACCAACCGTTGCCCAACAAAACCCGTTCCGCCTGCGATCGCCACTTTCATCATTAAACCCTGAGTTTGAGATTTCCCTATTCATACTATCAATGAGGGGATTTCCATGTAAGATTTGTGTAACAACCCAGCCGTTAAATCGGAACTAGCTTTCACTTTGGCATCTGCCATCTGTTCGCGCGTGGAAGAACGACTACAAAAACTCTTATCTCATTGGGGCATCGCCTCCCGACGCCGTGCCGAGGATCTGATTCGTCAAGGACGAGTTAGCCTAAACGGGGCTACGGCGGAGTTGGGGGCGAAAGCTCATCCTGAGCGCGATCGCATCCTCGTGGATGGTCGCGCCGTTAACCCAGCTCAACAACCGCAACGACGGTATATCCTCCTCAATAAACCGGCGGGTGTTGTCAGCACCTGTCGGGATACCCATAGACGAGCGACAGTACTCAGTCTTCTGCCCCAACATTTGGCTCAAGGACAAGGACTCCACCCCGTGGGCCGTCTTGATGCTGAGTCAACGGGAGCGCTATTACTGACGAATGATGGTGGTCTGACCTATGCTTTAACCCATCCTCGCTATCATGTACCCAAGACCTATCAGGTCTGGGTCCAGGGGTCTCCATCGAAGGGACGATTGCAACAATGGCGAGATGGCATCATCCTTAATAAACGCAAAACTCTACCTGCTCAGGTGCGAGTGATCGCTCGGGAGGGGCAACGGCGAACTCAACTCGAAGTGGTGTTAACGGAGGGTCGTAATCGCCAAATTCGTCGCGTGGCTGAACAACTCGGGCATCCTGTCGAAACATTGCACCGAACCCAAATTGGCTCAGTTCAACTCAACAGTGGACCGGAAAATGGCTTAGCCCCAGGGTGTTATCGCTGTTTGACCCAATCGGAAATTAACGCGTTACAGTCATGGCAAACGCAACTCACCCTAAAATCAGTAGGCGTGCGATCGAAGCTCAAGGAGCACAGCGGATGAAGTTCTCGTGGATGCAGTTCAAACGAAAACCGAAAAAGGAACAGCTTAGTCTTCCCCAGATTCAAGCTCGAACCCTGGCAACGATGGGAGCGCAATTGCGGGAACTTCGTCAGGAGCAATCCTTGGCGATCGATACGATCGCCCGACAAACTCTGATTCCGGCCCGCTTGTTGCGGGCCATTGAAGATGGTGACCTGGCCAGGCTACCTGAACCGGTCTATGTTCAGGGATTTTTGCGCCGTTTTGCTGACTATGTTGGCTTGGATGGCTGTGCTTATGCTCGGGAATTTCCCACCGGCAATGAGTCCCTTCCAGCTAAACCCGGTTGGCGCGGGTCGTCGCTGATGCAACTGCGTCCGTTCCACTTATATCTTCTCTATATCTTCCTGGTTGTTTTCTCGGTGCGAGGATTGTCAGAATCAGTCAATTCCGATTCTCGCAGTCCCGATAGTTCCATATCGCCAGCGCAAACGGCTGATAATCTCGCTGATAATCCCGATGAGGTGACCCCAACTCCGGGTTCTGGGGATGTCTCGCTCCCTGAGATGACCCCGTCAACGGTAACCGCCAACGCCAGTTCCTCAGATCCGGGGAACAATCCCTCTCAACAGGTCCAAGTGGGGGTGACTCTCACGGATGAGTCCTGGATTCAGGTGGTCGCTGATGGGGAGACAACGTTTGAGGGAATGCTCAGTCAGGGAACTCACACCTGGAGCGCAAACCGTGAACTGACGGTGATTGCGGGGAACGCGGGAGGTGTCATGATCGCGGTCAACGGTGACGAGGCGCAACCGATGGGAGCACCGGGAAGTGTTGAGGAATTGACCGTTGTGGCGGATTCACGCACGGGAGCGGGGGCAGGAAATCGTCCCACATCGGCCAACTAATGGTCAGATGCTTTGGGAGATGCTGATCTCGGATGACCTTGTGGCATTCTAAACACTGTCTGTTGAAGGCCATGGCTAAGGGGTCAATGGCCTTAGATCAAATAATGGGTTACATTCGGCAACGATTGACTCAGGAGTTTCAAGGAGTTTCTATGAAATCACTAATTCGCTGGGGCGCTATGGCTGGACTCGTGGGAGGGACGCTTCTGGGCGCGATCGCCCCCCCCAATCCCGCATTAGCCTTGTCTGAAGAGGAAATCCTGCAAAAGCTATCATCGGTTCCGGTGTTTGCTATTACGGATGCTGAGGGGTCGCCTCTGATTGCCAGTATTGCCAATCCTGAACGGGATGGTGAAATGACGGAAGTGGCTGGGGTGTTTATGAACCCTCAAGATGCTAATCGCTTTGTCGAACGCCTCACCCAAGAGCAACCTGAAATGGCTGGAGAAGTTCAGGTGACTGTGATTTCCTTGGCGGAAATTTATCAGCTTGAACAAAGCAACCGAGATCAAAATACGCCGCTCGAGTTTTCTTATGTTCCCACTCGTCAGGATATTGAATCGGCGGTTTCTGTCCTCCTCGATCGTGGTCGGGAAGACGAACTGTTGCAACAAAATGGCGAATATGTCTATCCTGGTGTGCCGCTGTTTATGGCAACGGCTGGCCCGGATCAGGGTTATATGACGGTTGAGTTTAACGGAGAAGTCGTGATTCCTCTGTTTTTTGATCGGGGGGATTTGGATAATGTCATTGCTCGCTTCGAGGAACAACAGCCTGATTTTGCCTCCACAGTCGAAACGGATGTGGTTCAGCTTGAGGGCGTTTTGGAAACGCTGCGCAATGAAGAAAATGAAATGGTGGGACAGTTGATGTTTGTTCCCGACAGTGATTCCTTAGAGTTTGTCGGCAACATGATGCAGGAGATGCAACAGCAGCAACAGCAGCAACAGCAGCAACAACCTCAACTTCAACCCGGGGAGGGAGCGCCTCCACTTCCGGAGTCTGGACAATAATGGGGTTAATCTCTCAACAGCCGAGATCTCAGGACGGAGATCTGGCTCAGGGTGCAAGGGTTGAGGTGACAGTCTCTCAAGTGCGGGCCTGGCGCAATCAGGCCCGTAGCGGTGCGTTGGCTCAGAATATTGATCCGGCTGAGGTGGATTGGCTGTTATATGAAGGCGCTCGGGTCGATCGCCTCGGGTTCCGATTGGGACAACCGGGCGATCGCCTCGGACTGAGCCGTTCTCTGGAGGAGCTGAGCCAGCTCTGGGCGCAACGTCTGGGCGATCGCACCCCCCTCCAATATCTTCTCGGCTCGGTTCCCTGGCGCAACTTCAACCTCCTCGTCTCTCCAGCCGTCCTCATTCCCCGCCCAGAAACTGAAGCCATGATTGATATCGTTCTGGAGACGAAAGGGGCAGATAGCGCCGGAATTTGGGTCGATTTAGGCACGGGAAGCGGGGCGATCGCCCTTGGACTCGCTCACGCTTTTCCCCAGGCTCAAATCTATGCTGTAGACTGTAGTACCGAGGCCCTAAAGCTGGCCCAAACCAATGCAGAGCGTCATGGATTAGGCGATCGCATCCAATTTTGTCAAGGAAGTTGGTTTGACCCTCTCGCTGAGCAACAAGGACAACTCGAAGGAATGCTGTCCAATCCTCCCTATATCCCCAGTGGCGAAATTCCTCATCTACAACCGGAAGTCAGCCGCCACGAACCCCACCTAGCCCTCGACGGCGGCGACGATGGTTTAACGGCTCTACGTCACCTAGTGCAAACAGCCCCCCAATACCTGCAACCGGGAGGACTCTGGCTCGTGGAAGTCATGAGTGGTCAATCCGCCGCCGTCTGTCAACTGCTACAAGACAGCGGCCACTATGAAGTTCCCCAAGTCATCCACGATTTCGCCGGTCACGATCGCTTCGTCCTCACGCAGACAAAAAAGCGTGAATCGTGAATAATAGCGAAAAGCAGAGCAACCACAAAGGATTGCCCCCACGTCTTTCTTTCCCTCTCTCTTTCTCCGTGTTCCCGGGCGACCACAAGGGTACGCCCCTACGTCTTTTCTTCCCCTCCTGGGAGGGGCCAGGGGTGGGTTATCCCTGTTCCGGTGTTCCCTGTTCCCTTCTTCCCCCTCTTGCCTCTTGCCTCTTGCCTTTTGCCTCTTGCCTCTTGCCTCTTGCCTCTTGCCTCTTGTTCCCCCATGCTTTCGACCTACAACGAGCTAATTAACGCCGCCAAATCCGGGTCTGTGGTCAGTTTCCCGACGGATACCGTTCCAGCCTTAGCCGTAGACCCCCAAAAGACTGAAGCCATTTATCACCTCAAACAACGGAGTCTCGATAAACCCTTGATTCTCATGGGAGCGAGTCCCGACGATCTTTGGGACTATGTTGAGGGAACCCCGGATGAACAGGAAATTTGGCAAAAAATAGCTAACCAACATTGGCCAGGAGCCTTAACTCTGGTTCTTCCTGCCAGTGCCAAAGTTCCGCCAGGGATGAATCCCAGCGGTTCCGGGACGTTGGGGATTCGGGTTCCCGATTGTGCGATCGCCCAGAAGCTATTATCCGTCACCGGCCCCCTAGCGACCACCAGTGCCAATCGTTCTGGGGAACCCCCCTTACGAGAAGCGGCGGCGATCGCAGCGGCCTTTCCGACGGTGTGCGTGTTAGAGCCAGAAGTCTATCAGAACCGTATCGGCTCAGGATTACCTTCGACTGTTGTGCAATGGACTGGGGGGAATTGGCAGATTCTGCGACAGGGAGCCGTAGAGTTGTAGAGGTTGACCCATCTACGGATAAGACCGTTAAGCTGGGGGTTAATCGAGAAGACTCTTTAAAACTGGCATGACCCTAGATCACCCGGATTTGTCTCAGGCGAATGATGTCACTCTGACTGAGGCAGAGTTAGCCCAAATCGCTGATCCCCAACTGCGTCAACGAGTGGCGGCGTTGGTTGAGCGATGCGATCGCCTCGATCATGAGCGCCAGTCGATGCTACAGCGTCTTGAAGCGCTAAGACTGCAAATTCATCTGACTCAAGAGATGTCTCGCTTTAAAGGGGGATTTTTGGCGCGGGTGTCCCATGAGTTGCGATCGCCCCTGAGTGGGTTGATTGGCACTCATCAACTGATTCTCAATGATTTATGTGAAAACCAAGAGGAAGAACGAGACTTTCTCAGTCGCGCTCATGAGTATTCCCTAAAAATGGTAGAAATGCTGGATATCGTCCTCAAGGTCGCTCGGGCTGAACAGGGGCGATCGCCGCTGAAAGTCGAACCCGTGCGCCTTTATGATGTGTTCGAGGAAGTCCGGGAACTGTCTGCCCTGCAAGTGGCCAACCGCAACTATCACTATGACGTACCCATGCCTGAGAAGACGCTCTGGGTGAAGGCGGACTATAAACCCCTCGTGCAAGTCTTACTCCACCAAGTCATCACGGCGATCGATGGCATGAGTGAAGGAAGTTTGCGGCTGTCCTCAGGTCAAGGGAGCCAGAATGAGGTCTATATTTGGCTCGATTCCCCCTGTCCCTTGGATATTTGGAATGAACCTGTCGAGCAGTTGCGATCGCCTCCTCCCGAGCCAAAAATCCCCGTTTCCGCGACAGAACTGCCTCACCTCTCCGCCGGGTTAAGCTGGCTGGTCGATTACACCCTGCTCGATATCATGGGAGGTCAGTTAGACATCCTCCAACCGCCTCCCGATGCCGATGCTGGTTGGCTTAGTCGGCTTCAATACCGGCTACAACAGGTTCCTCCACCCCCGGAAACTGAGTCAGAATGAGTTGATTTTGTAGAACCATGGTGGTGGTTTGGTTTTCCTCGAAGCCAATGCGTTCGTAGAACCGCTGCTGGTGGGTGGTCATAAGATAAACTCGTTCGACGCGATTCATGTGGGGATGACTCAAGAGGGTTTCCACCATCTTGCGTCCTAGGCCCACGCCACGATATTCCGGGTGAATCACCACATCCCAGATGGTAGCCCGGAAGACTCCATCGGAGGTGGCGCGAGAAAAGCCAATCAGGCGATCGCCATCCCAGACGGTAATCGTGGGGATACTGTTCTCAATGGCGATTTTCCAGTCCTCGAAACTGCGATCGGCGGCCCAAAAGGCTGAGAGTTCAAATAAAGACTTAAGTTGCGTGAAATCAATCTCCGACTTACGCGAGCAGAAGCGAATGTGACGGCAATCCATAACGCTTGGTATCTCCTTGCCCCACCTCTGAGAGAGGGACCTTTGTGGTGTGTTGTGGTCAAGCTGAAATAGTTTTAGCAAATTCTGCCAACTTTTAGTATCGGCAAATACAAACTTAGCGATCGTTTAATAACAAGAAGAAGGGAACAGGGGGGAGAAGGCAAGAGGCAAGAGGCAAGAGGCAAGAGGGGAAAAGCCGGTAGGATGTGTTCGGGCATCAAGGGCAGGTTAGGCTTTGACCACTCCTGTTCAACTTGCCCGAACGCATCATTCATACCGGGAAGCCAAACCATCGTGCTTCTAAAAAACAAGCAGCACGTTCTCATAAGAAAACGTACTGCTAAGACTAGAGCCAGTCGAGCCAGCATGATGCTGCAAATGGACTGATCCAAATCCGTCTATATCCTAAGCATCAGAAGGAGCATAAACGCTCACCTTCTTGCGGCTGCGGGTTTTATGCTCAAACGTGACAATACCGTCAATCAGAGCAAATAGGGTGTCATCCTTACCCAACCCAACATTATTGCCAGGATGGATTTTCGTACCCCGTTGGCGAACCAGGATATTCCCCGCCGTGACGACTTCGCCGCCATAGCGTTTAACACCCAATCGCTGGGAATTAGAGTCGCGACCGTTTCTTGTACTACCGGTTCCTTTCTTGTGAGCCATGATTCAAAAATCTCCACGCTACAGTATCTTCAAGGTGTTTCCACCCAACGCGGGGATAGAGACAGAGGCGACTACTATCCCCACAAACTTCTATTCTGCCTCAGCCGAGACCATTTCAGCCACCTCAACCGGTTCATCAGCCGTGGCTGGTTCCAAATCTAAGCTACGGGGAGCGGGGATTTCAGCCTCCGCCAACACCGTACCATTGACCGAAATACTAGACACCGCAAAACGGGTCAGTTCTTGGCGATGTCCCCGTTTTTTGCGGGTTTTCTTCTTCGGCTGCATTTTATAGACAATCACCTTACGACCCCGGAGATGTTGCAGCACCGTCCCCCGAACCGTTGCGCCGTCAACCCAGGGTTGACCGACGTGAGCATCGTCTTCATTGCGGATAAACAGCACCTTATCGATGGTGATTTCGTCTCCAGGAGCCGCATCGAGCAGGTTTACATCATAGAACCGACCGGGTTCTACCATGATTTGGGTTCCGCTGGTTTCAATAATTGCGTAAGTCATTCAACTGTCCTCAAAACTATGCCGTAGGGGTAGCCAAAAGTCGCCGGTTAGGTCGAGTTGGCGTGGATTTGGCGTTTTCATCACCCGTTCCGAGCAGTGACACAAAACTAAACCCCTAATTATCACCCATGGGTGTAGGGGCTGTCAAGTTTCTCTGCGATCGTGTTACTCTTCTTCGTCGCCGTCTTCGTCATCAGCCTCCGGTTGTTGGACCGGTTGCTTGATGGTGAGATAGCGCAGGACATCATCGGAGAATTTCATCGCCTTTTCCATGATAGCGATGGACGCGCCAGGAGCCTTGTAGTTCATTTGCACATAGACGCCATCCCGATGTTTAAGGATGTCGTAGGCTAGGCGACGTTTGCCACGATGTTGAACATCGAGTTCTTCTGCGCCGTTTTCGAGCAAAATATTGCGATATTTGTCGATTTCCGCATCCGTGCGCTCTTCGCCAATGTCAGGGCGCAGGATGTACATGGTTTCGTAAATAAACTCTTTCATTCGCCGTTGTGAAGTCCTTGTGGTCAGAGTGGCTTCGGTGTCCTCCTCGTTACTGAGTGGCACTGAAGCAAGGATCTTCCAGTATATCGCAAAAGAGGGGGCTATTGATGAAATTGTTGGCGGTCGGTGCGATCGCAGTGAGGGCAGCTAGTGGTTAGGGTTTCTCATACCCTCCTTCGAAGATTGTGCCCTAGATGTCCGTAGGGGCGAACCCTTGTGGTCGCCCTCTTCGGTGTCTAATGTCTGGCAAGCTTATCAAAAAATGGGATTACTCTCTGGGCCGCCGGGAGGGGAGAGTCGCGATTTTCGACCAACTCCGTGGGGACTTTGTGAATAAGGTCATCTTAGCCAGAAATTTGACACTCCCGCCGTTAAATCAAAGATTATAACGGGGGATTCTTGCTTCATCAGGTTTGTCTAGCCCCAGAGCATTTTTGCCCCGAAACCCCGTCC
>LJZT01000130.1 GCA_001314905.1 Phormidium sp. OSCR | reverse complement strand
GCCCCTCCCAGGAGGGGATTTTTCAAATATTTCCCCTCCTGGGAGGGGTGCGCGATAGCGCGGGGTGGGTTCAAACTTGCCTAACATCAGATGCACCCATTGATTATCTATTCTATTTCAACGCTTTCTTGACTAATTTAGAAATTTCTGACGGACGTTCAGCCACCGGAATACCCGCCTCTTTAAAGGCTTTGATTTTATGTTCTGCGGTCCCAATATCGAGGTCAAAAATAGCAGAACTTCCCGCGTCTTGGATTTTTTTCTCAGTTTTATGACTTAAATTAGCGGCGATCGCCCCAGCATGGCCCAGCCGTCGTCCCTTGGGAACATGGCGGCCGGCCACATAACTAACCACCGGTTTGTCAATCGCTTCAGCCACATAATCAGCGGCGGCTTCTTCCCCACTCCCGCCAATCTCGCCCACAATCACGATCGCCTCAGTCGTGTCATCTTCATCGAGAATCTGTAACCATTGGGCAAAGGATGACCCTAAAATACCATCGCCGCCAATACTGACCCCAATCGACTGTCCCAACCCCGCTTCCGTCAGAGAAAGGGCAATTTCATAAGTGAGGGTGCCACAGCGGCTAATCAAGCCCACACAACCGGGCGTATAAAACTCCGCCGGGTGAGTTCCCAAGAGGATATTCTGTACCGGGATAATCAAGCCAGGACTACTTGGTCCCACCACCAGAGTTTCCGTCGCATCAGCTTTGCGAATCAGTTTCACCATGTCCATCGGCGGCATCCCTTCCGTGACAATGGTTAACTGACGAATCCCCGCCGCGATCGCCTCTAGGGCCGCATCCAACACCAAATAGGGTTGCACAAAAATCACCGCCGCATCAATCGGCCCCACCTCCTGCATGGCCACTTCCACCAAATCATAAACGGGAATCCCATCCCGTTCACTGCCCCCTAAACCGGGACTCACCCCGGCTACCACTTGGGTTCCATAGGCTTTCATCAAAATGCTATGGGTTGCCGCGAGGGGTTCGGCAATACCATGAATTAAAACTTTCGTATCAGCGGTGAACTGCATAAGTGATTGAATTAAACAGCTTTAACAGCAAGAGAAACAGCGTCATCGAGACTTTTGACCGTCGTCAGATTCGCCTGTTTGAGGGTCTTTTCAGCGGTAACGAGGTCTCCGCCTACCAAGCGAATAATCCACTTACAGGGGCGATCGAGGCCCTCACTAAACTCAACCAAGGTCGTGGCAATATCCTGACAGCGAGTGACCCCAGCGATGAGATTAACCAATACCACCGACACCTGGGGCGATCGCGTCACCGCATCGAGGCCCAATCGTAACCGTTCGAGGGGGTCAGCATCGGTGCCATACCAAGCCTGTTCACTACCTAAATTCAGGAAATTCGCCGGTTTTCCCTTGGCTTCACAGACCAAATCAAACGTGGCCATCGTTAACCCCGCCCCATTACAAAGAATTGCCAATTTGCCATCAAATTCGACAAAATCATGAGCCGGAAACACCGAGGACTGGTTCAGTGGCTCAAAATTACGCTCTTGCAATAACCGAGTCAGATTGTAATGACGATTGAGGGCTTCATTATTAACCGTCACCTTGCCATCGAGGGCCATCACCTCGCCATTATCGCGAATCCCGAGGGGATTAATTTCGACGAGATCCAAATCCTTCTGCACAAACAAGCGATACATCCGCTTGATGACGCGGCTAACGGCTTCGATCGCCTCCCCACTTAGGCCCATCTTCAACGCCAACCGACGAGCATAAAAGGGGGAAAACTCCTCATCCACCACCACCCGCTGCATTTTATCTTGAGTGAAGGTGACTTCAACCCCACCATAGGGCGATCCCAAAAGAACCGGGCGGCGGGCCGTGCGATCGAGCAAAATCGCTAAATAAAACTCCTGAGAGGCGTTGTATTTGGCCTCAGCCAGCAGAATATCGGGCAACTCTCCCTGAATCGGCAGATTAAAAATAGCTTGGGCGGCGGCGATCGCATCAATGGTATTCGTTGCAAAGCGAATCCCCCCCGCCTTACCCCGTCCTCCAGCGCGAACCTGGGACTTAAGCACAATCGGGTACGGTATTTTTAGCCCCTTGAGATCTTGGGGACAATGAATTTTTTGCGAGGGCAGGACAGGAATGTCCATTTCGCGGAACAGCTCTTTGGCTTGATACTCTAGAAGATCCATCGACGATTTGCGTGCCACCACTGAAACTACCATAGCCCGATCCGGTCATCACTGTTGAGACAAGGACTACATTCCCAAACGACTTTTCTCAACTGAGGCCTCGGCCGGGCCGCTAAAATCCTAGCGTTTACACAAACCGAAGCCCAAGATGAGCTATTCATGTTAGCTCACCCTTTCGCAAACGGCCACTTTACATTCCCGCCAATTTTCCCACTCATTGATTTCAAGGGGGGACATCTCAAGGGGGGAGATTGAGAAGAACTGCGAATCGACATATCTCAACCAAATCTTCTAAAGTCGGACAAGATAAGTTGGGGATCTCAGCCCTGCCAGAGAGCATCTCCTGGACCGTCGAGCATCCGGTGAACCCATTACTATCATTCAATCAGGGTCTTCTATGGCTAATCCATCTCCTCCCCCCACTCCCGAGCCATCGTCCCCTCAACGCCGTTCCCTGAAACGAGTTGTCATTGGGGGCGGACTCGTTGTTGTCTTGGGAACCCTCGGCTATCGCGTCACAACGGCTTGGCTGCGATCGCAACTTCCCGGATTCGTCGAAGCCCAAATCACCCCCATCCTCAACCGTCCCCTCGAACTCGGGAGCGTACAACAACTCTCCCTGACTGGCGTTGATCTCGATGGACTCTATCTTCCCCCCACCGCCGACAATGCCAACTCCCTGCGCGTCGATCAGATCCGCGTCCAGTACAACCTGCTCGCCCTAATGAGCGGCCAACTTCCCATAACCATCACCCTGCGCGGTCCCCGTCTCATCGCCCAACAAGCCGAAGATGGCCAATGGCTGACCTTAGATCTCAATCTCCCCGAACCCAGCGACGAGGACTTGCCCATCGAAATTCCCCTCAACCTCATCATCGAGGGGGGCAACCTGGAACTAACCGCCCAGGGTCGTTCTCCGGTTCCCTTTGAACTGGGATTTCAGGGGGATGCCAGCCTCACGCAAGCCTTTGAACAGGCCCAGTATGACCTCGCCATTACCCTTCCCGAAGGAGCCGTTGACGTGCAGGGAACAACCCGCCTCAGCACCCTTGAAACTCGCCTCAATCCCCGCTTACAACAGGTAGCTCTGCCGCAATTTTTAGCCCTGTTGCCCCCCGAAGTCGGCGATCGCATCCCCCTCACGAGCGGCAGCGTCAACGGCAACCTCAACCTAGAGATTCCGCCCCTCCTCAACGAAGTGGGACGCTTTAACTGGGTAACGCCCCAAATTCGCGGCACCTTGAGCCTGAATCAGTTGGCCGCCAACCTAGAAGGCTTAAATCAACCCCTCACCGCTGAAGTAAACTTGCGCTTTCAGGGGCGTCGCCTGCAACTCGATCGCCTCACCGCCCAAACCGGAAACCTACAACTGAACGGCAGCGGCAGTATCAGCGAGTCCGCCGGCTATAATCTCGCCTTCAGCGTCCCCGAAATCGCCCTAGAACGGCTGTCCGACCTAATTGACGACTCCCTCCTCGCTCCCCTCAATACCCTAGGCTTAACCGGCGTTGTACAGGGGCAGGCGCAACTCTTAGGAGACCTCACCGACCCTCAGTTAACCCTGAATCTCAGCAATAGCACCCCCCTAATTGTGGCGCAAACCGCTATCTCGCAACTGCGAGCCAATCTAACGGCCGACCTCGATCGCGTCACCCTCAACGGCTTTCGTCTTAGCCCCGCCGTGGGAGGTCGCATCGTGGCCCAAGGCGATGCCGAGATTGGTCAATGGACGCGGCCGTTAATCGAGTCCCTCCCTGAGAATTTTCGCGATCGCCCCCGTCTGGCGAACCCGAGCGAGTCCAACGACCTCAACCTCGATCTGCGATTAGATCTGCCCAGCGACGCCCTGGTGGCCCCCTATCTACCGCTCCCCAATACCGTCAGCCTGGGGCAACTGCTGGCCCGCGTCAACGTCAGCGGTTCCCTGACCAATCCCCAAGCCGACGTTAGCTGGTCAACAGCCGATGTCCTGGCCGCCGATTTGGGAGCCGTCAGCAGTCAGGGAAATGCCCGCTTTGCCAACAATCGTCTCAATCTCGAACAAGCTGAGATTACCGCTGGGGGGGGAGACATTACCCTAACGGGGAACGCCGATTTGCTGACTCAAACTTGGGACCTCGATGTCGCGTCCAGTCCCCTCAATCTTTCCCCATTTTTGCCCCTAACCGCCCAACTGACAGAGTTGACCGCTCAACTGTCGGGGCGTTTAGATGACCTCTCGCCGCTGGGAGTCAGAGGAACCCTGGCCCTGGGTCTGAGTCTGGCCGATGGGGTGGCTCAGCTACAAGGGAATCTCAATCAAGGGGAGGTTGATGTTGAGGCCATCGCCTCGGGGCTGTCGGCCAGGGGATTAAACCTGGAGTTACCTCTGGCGGTGAGTCTCAGCAGCGGTCAGGCTCGGTTGCGCAGTTCCTTGGCCAGTCTCATGGATGCAGCTCTGACGCGGGATTTGTCAGGGATTCGCCTCGATGCTGAGGGACGCTTGGCCATCGCCGACGGAACGGCTCAGGTTCAGGCCCAGGTGGTGAATGGCCAGGTCGAGAGCGATTTTTCCGCCGCCAATGTGGCTCTCAATCCCTATCTACCCAACTTTCCGGCAACAGTGGGGCTGATTTCAGCGGCGGGAACCGCTCGTTTGAGTTTAGCCAATCTGTTGGGAGTGCTAGACACAGCAGATTTAACTCGACTCGACCCGCAAATCACGACCGAGGCTCAACTGGCTCTCAATCAAGGGTCAGGAACGGTCTTGGCGGAGGTGGCCGGGGGACAATGGCAATTGACCACAGATGCTAACTTGCCCATTGATGATGCCTTCGTGCAGGAGTTGATCGGCGATCGCCTCGTCACCAGTCCCCGCTTCCCGGCTACTTTGCTGGCCCAGGCCAATCTCTCGGGACCCCTCAATCCCCTATTACAACTGGGTGCAGTCCCCATTCCGGCTCAGGTGAACCGCCTCACCGCTAACATCGACGGAGATCTCCTCCAGGCCCAAGGAGATGTCTTGCTGAGCAATCTCAGACAAAGCCCCGATTTAGCAGCCAATTTGACCCTGGATGCCAATTATGATTCCCAACGCCTACCGCTGACCTTGTTACTGGCCGATGTGGCGGTGGGTGAGAATTTGAAACGTCCCAGTCAGGTTAATATCGATGGCAGTGTGGCCTTCTCAGGACAGTTTCAAGGCCGTAATTTACTCTCGAATCCCTTGGCAGATGGCAATCTGACTCTAGCCGGTGGGGTAGAACTGCGGAATTTTGCGGTTAATGAGGTGGCCTTCGACCCACTCATGGCGGGAACAGTGCAGATTGAGACTGGGGGAACCCTGGCCCTGGCGTTGCAAGGACCGGGGACTCAGGGCGATCGCCTGGCGGTGGCCTTAGAAGCCTGTCAGCAGGGATCTCGATGTCTGGCTCCCTATCTCCCCCGTGACTTGACCATTCGCAAGCAGGTTGATGGTGAGGTGTTGTTCGCCGTGGAGGGTTTCCGTCAGGGCGATCGCTTTGGCATCGACTTGGATAATTTCAATGTGGCTCTGTTGAATCTGTTTCCTGGCCAGCCGTTGGGGATTACTGGACCGCTTCAGGGTCAGGTGACGGGAGAGATTGTCAGCGATTTGTTTACGCTTCAGACTCAGGGGAGAGTGAGAGTAGCCAACCCCGGTTTGGGCTATTTACGGGCCGAGGCGATCGCCGCCGAGTTCGGCTATGACGGACAAGAGACGGTGATTCGCAATGGCGTTCTCCAACTCCAGGACAGTCGCTTTGTCCTCAACGCCGCCGCTCAACTGGATCTGTTGGGCGTTGTTCAAGGGCGGATTCCCCTGACCGCTTGGCCACAAACCCCGGTTCAGGGACAACTCACCGTTGAGTCAGGGACCGTCGGCGATCTCCTCACCACGGTAGCTTGGTATGAAATCGAAGATCTGCTCCGTCGCGGCCTAGCCAGTCCCAGTTTAGACCCTCAAGACTTGACCGCCACTGGGGTCGGGATTCCCAAACAGCCGTTACTGGACCAGTTGGCTCTGTTTGAGAGCATCCGTAACCAGGTCGCCGAACGAGTGACCCCGACCGGAGAGCCTCAACCGCCTCAAGTGGCGGAGATTGAGGGAACTTATACCGCTGCGGTGACCTTGGGGGGAACTCTGGGAAATCCCAATCTCACGGCTGACTTGGCGGCGTCGGATTGGGTTTGGTACACGCAACCGCCAACGCCTCTAGCTCCGGGTGAGCCTCGACCCCGGCTCACCCTCGATGACCTGCGCGTTAGAGCCAGTTTTGCGGACAATCTCTTGACCATTGAGCAGGCTCAGATACAGGCGGAAGGGGGGGAGGCATCTTTGGTGGGTCGTGTCTCTGCGACGCAGCTAGAGGGCGGATTTGAGGTGGTGGATGTCCCCTTGAGCCTTTTGCAGCAGTTTATCCGTCTCCCGGTGACGGTGGCGGGGGATTTGCAACTGCAAGGACGGTTCGGCGGGACGCTACAAGAGCCGAGTCTGCTGGGAGAGGTGGCGGTGGAGTCGCCGCAGTTGAATGACCGCCCTCTGGAGTCGTTTTTGGGCAATTTTAGCTATGACGGCGATCGCGTTGAGTTCGCGACGCTGGCCCCGAGTTGGAGTCAGCTTCAGGTGAGTGTTCCTTTTCCTTTGACGGCGTTAACCCCGGAGACGGCGTTCGCTCAGGGACGACTTGCTTTAGATACGCCGGCGTTTGAGTTGCTTGAGGCTCTCAGTGAAGGTCAAGTCGTGTGGCTTGGCGGTGAGGGACAGGTGGATGTGGCGGCTCGCGTGGATCTGTTGGCGTTGACGTCAGGGGAGATTGAGCGGATTTTACAGTCGTTTGAGGTTGAGGGGGCGATCGCCTTGGATCAGGCCCAGGTTGAGGCGGCGGCTTTTCCTGAAGCGCAAACTCAGGTTGATGGGGTGATTCGCTTTAATGAAGAGCAACTCGATGTTGAGGGATTGCTGGCTCAGGTGGCGGATGGCTCGTTTCGTCTGGCGGGAACCTTACCTCTGTTACAGCCAAATCCAGACTTGGAACGTCCTCTGACGTTGAGGGTTGATCAGGGGGCGATCGCCTTAGCCGGACTCTATCGGGGTCAACTCGATGGAGCGATAACGGTCGCAGGAACGGCGTTAACGCCTGTGATTGGCGGCGGGATTGAGTTATCTCAAGGACGCGTCTCGGTTCCTGGGGGGGAGTTGGCGGCTGGGGGGGGAATCCTGGAGTCGTCAGGGACAAACTCAACCGCCACAAACTCAACCGCCACAAACTCAACGGCGACAAACTCAACTACGACAACGTCCCCGTTCATTACACCGGTTTTAGATGGATTTCGAGTTAGCCTCGGAGAAGATTTAAGGATTGTTAATCCGGTCCCGAGTTTTAATGCACAGGTGATGGGAGATGTGACGGTGAATGGGGTCATCGATGGGGATTTGGGGAATCTGGAACCTCAGGGGACAATTCGCGTTGAGGAAGGCCAGTTGAATGTCTTGAGTAGCGTCTTTTTTGTGACTCCAGGTCGTCCTCAGACGGTGACGTTTCTCCCGGAGGAGGGCCTATTGAATCCTCAGTTGGATTTACAGGTGTCGACTCTGGTGTCGGAACAACGCCGCAACCCCATGGCCGATCGCGATCGCAACAGTAATGAAGTCCCCGATACGACCATTCTCCCGCTACGTCAGTCACGCCAACTGTTGGTTAATATCACCATTGACGCCATGACGGAAGATGTCCTAGATGCCATTTTGGCGGATTCGGCTGATTCGTCGCAGCAGGTAACGGTTCAGGGGTTTGAGTCAAATCAGGCTTTGTTAGACACGGTGCAGTTGAGTAGTATCCCCAATCGCAGTGAGAATGAGTTGGTGTCTCTACTGGGGGGACAAGTTGTGACCACTATTGATGAGATTGGTCAGTTACGAGGGACGGAGTTTTTTGAATATGCGTTAGTTCGGTTTGTCTTGGAACCGGAGTTGACAAGACTTTTGGTGGATATCGATCGGGTAGCGAATCAAGCGGGAGCGGCGATCGGTTTAGATCGTCTCAGTGTGTTTCCCATTGGTCAAATTGAGGCGATTTATGAACTCAATGAGCGATCGCTGTTGGGATTGACCTATGATTATGGTCTCAGTGGCTTTTTACTGCAAGGGGGCCAAACAGAATCGGGAACCCCCGGCTTTGAGTCCATTGAACTTCGCTATGAGTTACGGTTTTAGAAGCCTAAACCCCGAAACTATGGCCGGGCCTATCGCCATCAAAGATTGGCTTAAGACATTGGAGTTCCCTCTTGCCTCTTGCCTTTTGCCTCTTGCCTTCCCCTCCTGGGAGGGGCAGGGGTGGGTTATGCCTCTTGCCTCTTGCCTCTTGCCATCCCCTCTTGGGAGGGGTTAGGGGTGGGTCATGCCTCTTGCCATCCCCTCTTGGGAGGGGTTAGGGGTGGGTTATGCCTCTTGCCATCCCCTCCTGGGAGGGGCAGGGGTGGGTTATGCCTCTTGCCTTCTTCCCCTATAAATGAGTGATATTTGGTTTAAATCCATTCAAGAAAAACTTCAGTCTTGGTTCACGCAACCGCCGAGCAGGGAATCCGAGGACGAGTTAATTGAACTTCCCCCCCAGCTTAAAGCTGAGCTTCTGCGACGCATTAACGAGTCTCCAACTCCTCAAGTCTATAAAACCACCATACTAGAGGCGATCGCCCCAGCGGTAGAATCCTGGCGCGATCGTCTCGATGCTCCCAATCATTTAGTCATTTTAGGAAGTGCTGTGGAGTCAATTCCTAAAATCATCAATGATAGTTTTGAAGACTGGGAGGATTGGTCGGTTGAGGTGATTCGTCCTTTAAATACGCTCAAACGTCCCTACAACTCACGCCTGATTGAGAAACGAATCTCTAAACTTTTAGAGCCCTATCTTCAGATTGAAACGACTAATTTTGAGTCCAGGGAAAGCGACCCAGAAATGCCATTAGAAAAACAGCGAAAAACTCTCGTTTTAGTTCCTCAATTGGAACAATGTTTTTTGCGTGCTATTGGTGGTTGGAGTAGCATTGAATTTCTTAGGAATATTATTTCCGAAAATCCCAATTGCTTTTGGGTGATTGGCTCCAGTCATCCCGCCTGGAACTTTTTGGATTTTGTTTGTCAAATCAGTGCCTATTTTGACCAAATTAAAGTCTTGCCCAAACTCGATAATGAAATACTCGCTGATTGGCTAATTCCGATTGCTGAAACATTGGTTACACTGGATAAAGCGGATTATTCGAGTAACGATCCTCGTCAAGCCTATTGGGATCTGATTGCTCATCAAAGTTCAGGAATTGCCCGTGTTGCTCAATATCTTTGGCTTGAAAGTTTGCGGATTCACAAGGATAGAATGCAGGATGAGTCGGGCGAATCTATTAACCTTGAAAAATTGCTGAGAATTGAGGCTGATGCGAAACGGAAACTGGTTCTTCACCCGGTTAAACCATCATTACCAAGTTTACCGTCGTTGACGAATCTAGATCGGTATTTACTCCACGCCACGTTAATTCATACCACCATCACTCGCACTCATTTGGCTCAAACTTTAGGAGAGGCGGAAAGTCAAATTCAGGCGCGGGTTCAATGGTTGTCTCGCCAGGGGATTTTGGAAAGCTGCGATGGGAGTTTAAGTTTTCATCCTCTGTATTATGATAAGCTACGGACTGATTTGTCTCAGAATAACTTTTTTTATTGGGGAAAACTGATGAAAATAATAATAATTTTTTCTGGATTTTTGGCGGGTTTTATCCTGAGTGTTTTTCCGATTGGAGTTTTGGCTCAAGACGGTGATTCTGATAATTTATCGAACCAATTTTTGACAGATATTACACTGCAGAAAATTCTTTATGGGGTTTTGGCGATTTTGGTGGCTTATGGAAGTATTTACATTATTAAGGCGATCGCCAACTGGATTTCCGAGCGGGTTCCTCGACGGTTCCGTTTGATTACGAAGCAGTCTATTCCTTTCTGGAAAGCCTTGATTTTGCTGATTACGGCCTCCTACTTGGCCAACCTGTTTTTAAAGCTATCAGAGTCCAATTTAGTGGCAGTAACGGGGACGATCGCCGTCGCCTTGGGGTTTGCTTTTAAGGATTACGCGAGTTCTGTGATTGCTGGGGTCATTGCTTTGTTTGAAGCACCATATCGGGTTGGCGATCGGGTCAAAATCGCCGACCATTATGGAGAAGTTGTCAGCTATGGGTTGCGAGCTATTCAGATTCAAACTCCTGATGATAATTTAATCACAATTCCCCATAATAAAACTTGGACTGAACCCATTTCTAACGCCAATAGTGGTGAACTCGAAGCTCAAGTCGCCACGGACTTTTTCTTTAGTCATGATATTAACGTCGAACGAGTAATGCAGATTTTGTATCAAGCCGCCTATAGTAGTAAATACACTCAACTAAAACTGCCAATTGTTGTTGTTATTCAGGAAAAAAATTGGGGAACCCAGTTTAAGTTACGGTCTTACCCTATTGATGCTCGGGATGAATTTATCTATAAAACAGATTTAATTCGCCGAGCCAAGGCAGCATTTGCTTACGAAAAACTCCCCTATCCTAACATTTTCCAATCAAAAATTACGGAGGAAGACTCATATAGCAAAAATCGGTCTGAATAGGACAAAAAAACTTGGGACAAGAAGGCAAGAGGCAAGAGGCATAACCCACCCCTGCCCCTCCCAGGAGGGGAAGGCAAGAGGCAAGAGGCATAACCCACCCCTGCCCCTCCCAGGAGGGGAAGGCAAGA
>LJZT01000129.1 GCA_001314905.1 Phormidium sp. OSCR | reverse complement strand
CCCGTAGACATCAGTGGCCTGGGTGTTCCAATGGACTGTAATCTTGGGATGGTTCAAGACGCGGTCTTGCATGGTTTTACTGGCCCGCATCTCATCACGACGTACCAGCAGATGGACGTGAGAGCCATATTTGGTCAGAAATACCGCTTCTTCGGCCGCCGTGTCTCCACCGCCAATCACCGCCAGTTCTACATTCTTGAACTGAGGGGCCGCCCCATCACAAATGGCACAGGCGGACATCCCACTGTTCCAGAAGTCCTCTTCATGGGGGAGATTCAGCCGCTTGGCTGTGGCTCCCGTGGCGATGACGATGCTGTGGGTTTTCAACTCTCGCTCGTCGGAGCGAACCGTGAAGGGCCGCTGAGTTAAATCAACTGCGGTAACATCTTATGATCTGGTAGGTAGTAACGGTCGATCTACCCAGACTACTCAACGCTGAGAGGGTGACAAGCAGGCTACATTCCTTGCTCTACAAGGGATAGAGCCTCTAAACCTCGTTGAAAATGGAGAGATTTGTGGGGCTTCAAGGCTATGAGTTCCAACATCAAATCTCTCCATTGTCGTAAGGCTTGAGTCCAAGCATAACCAGATAGTCCTAGAGAAAATATACTCTGATGAGGGAAATTGCCTGATACTTTGTCAGCGGCTCCTAAATACGATTCTAAGGGAGAATTTTTTAGACTCTGACCGTAGCAAGTCGCTAACCAGTAGGCGATCGTAATCAGGAATATTAAGGATAAAAGTCGCCGAGAGTTAACCCGAGTTGATTCGAGATTATAACCACCACTCTTGCAATCTCGGAACATTATCTCGATTCCCAACGAGCTTGATAAATTTCGCGAACCAACTTGAAATATGACAGAGTGGTCAATAATAGCCAAGGTTCTTTTCCTCCTTTTCCTCGATAACGAGGTTTCCAATTCACTCCGAGATTTAGATCGTGAATTGGGTCTTCTTTGTTGGCGCTAACGTCTTTAAAGAAATGATATTGACCGGGTTGAAAGCCACGATGTTTTAAAGCTTGGCATTTTGTATTTTTGTCGGCGATATGAGCGCTTTTCTTTTGACGTAGTACTGAATCTACACCGACCTCCCTGAGCCAGTTTGCCAGTTTAGGACTATGGAATTCTCGGTCGCCAATGACAACCACTGGATAAGGCTTTAACAGCCTCAATACCGGAGTTAATACTTTTTTCTGTTGCCTTAAGGAACTGTTCCCCAATTTAGGTAATAACTCCCAATACACGGGCAAAGCATGAGTTCCCCAAATTAGAGACACCATTAACAAGTTGCGGTCTCTCCATTGGGTTCGGTCGAGGACAACCAACAAAATTTTTCGGGACTTAAAGGTCAGTTTTTTTCTCGCTCTTCGCTGTGCTCGATTTCCGTCAGTCCCGCGATATTCTGATTTGAGCCACCTCTTAATCAACGGAAACCATAAGAGCTTGGCACACAACTTGGGTAAATCCAAAAATCGCTGTATTGCTTTGAGACGACTATTATATTTTATCGGTTGCGGAAACCGGCTGGCTAAGGTCGATAATTTTACGGTTCGTTCCCTTTGCAGCATCAACACTAACAACTGCAACATGAGAATTTGGCTCTCATTCAGCAATAGTTCGGACATTTTTCCGTACGAGCGCTGAAACCCCTATTTCCTCGTTGGCTTAACGGTCCTGAGAGGCGGCTGAAACCCGCATTCTTTCGTTGTCAGTCCAAAACTGTCCGAAGTGTTGATTCAGGTGACGGCGTAGAAAATCTTGGTAGAATGTGGGTAGCATTTTTTCTGTGGGTGGCCAGCAACGCCACCCTCTTTTTTTAGGGCTTCCCCATTCTCTCAAACAATTGCCCCATCTGGCTTATGACCTCCTTGTCACCCTTTGAGACTCAACGCAACCAATCAAGCGATTCAGCAGTTGAAAGCTGGAGACGAGAATAATGAGTTAATGACAATCCCCTCGTTCTTAGGCTCTGCCTAGGAATGCCCACCCGGAGGCTCTGCCTGCTTTTCCAGGCGGCAAAGCCGCCAAGTCCCCGTGTCACGGCTTCAGTAATGACAGATTTGCTCAAAGTGTTATTCTCGGGAGCCTTATCGCCAAGATGCGTCAGACTTGCCGGGATAGGGATGGATGGCACCAATCCCATTGTGATAGAAGTCCGCTTTTTTGTTTTATGCCTGAAATTTGATTCATATCTTCTCAATTTTGTCAAGCATTAGTTTAATGTGTTTACCCTGAAGAGTAGGCATGGCGTAACTATTCAGGTATCTCAAACACACTCATAGTAGGGCTTTCAAGATTTAGGCAAAGTTTCTATCAATCGTTTTATTCTCAATAAGCACGAAAAAAATAGAAATGCGGTGTTTCTTGTTGAGAAAACCAAAACAGACTAAAATCGCTAAAACCCATGCTGGACAGAGCTTAGAGAGAGATTTCTATGATTTGAATAGTTATGAACTGGTCTCGCCTTAAGTTGTGGCTACAGTTTTTTTGCGGAGATTTGCCACAAATAGCGAACATTAGTGTATAATCACGATAGACAACCTTTGAAAAGCTTTGGAGTAAGCTTTAACGGTCGTTAGTCATTACGCCTACTTGGCTATGAGCTGTTCGTCTTGGGATAACTTGTCCAGCATGGCTTTGGCAGTTAATCAAGAGGTCAGAGTTCGCTATGAATGTACCTGAAACTTGCGAGCAGTCGGAGCTGCGGGCGATTTTTGTCCGGACGATAGATCACCAAGGCTAACCCAACTATAGTTCTGTAACCCAATCAATGGTCGCATTAAACCTTGGGTTCGCTTTCGCTACGACTTTATTGTTTTTGAAGTACTGTCACCTTGGCAAGCCTATGAAATCAAAAACTAGCTTAGAAGAGTTGGTTAAGTTGGTTGACCAGAGAAGCTATCTGTGGAAGAGGTATGATGAAGCGAAGCAGCAAGAAAAAGAACTGGATAAATATGCAGGTCAGTTCAGCAGCTCTAGTTCTTCGCAAAATCTCCCCAAGTTGAGCAATACGAAGACGCCTCCAGATGAGGTAGCAGAAGCGGTTTGGCAAATCAAACAAGAAGCTGATAAAATCGGGAAAGCCAAGTCCCGTATACAATCTTACCAGGAGGGTATTAAAAAAACTGAGCGGGAATTTTTTGCTCTTTTTGGTATTGGCATTGTAAGTATTCTGATTGTCTTGATTGTGGTCTTAAATCGCTAGGGTTGTGTCCGTTAGGGAGTCGTATGTATTTTGTTGCAATGGCTCCTGAGTTTGTGTTAGGCTTGCCACCTAAATTTTTTCCATAAGGCAAGGTTTTGAGTTTTCTATGAACTTGGCTGATAACCTTGGATCATGAAGATTCCATAGATTTAGTTTTTGCCGCATTCGTTTTGACCTTAAATTGTTATTCAAAAGAAAGTTTGGGGAGCTACTATGTTCTGGATTTGGAAAGATAGAATTGCGGAGTTAGAGTCGAAAATTTCTGCAGCTGAAAAAGAAATTGAGAGCATGACAAGTCAGGCTCAGTTGTTTTTTAAGCATGGCAAGCACTATGCTCAGAAGTTCGATGAATTCTTCTTGCCTCAATTTTCTCTAAATGCTCATGAAGCGGAAGCGTTTATCGCTAAATATCCTATTCCCTCTGTTAGAGGTTGGGAAGAAGAATACTGGAAGTCTTGGCAACCAGCCGAAGCTCTGTTGGAAAAAGTTATACGAATTGGTGAATATGTAGAGTCACGAAGTGACCGCTTAACCTCATTCAGCATTCCTCACTATGCTCCATTTATTGGTTCTGATTCGACATTAATCATTACCAGCGATGATGATACGGCTGATCAAGCAATCGCTCTCTTGCAATCTTTGGCTGTTCGTACAGCCTTAACCCTACCTCATCAAGCCCGTTATACTCTGATTGATCCGGTTGGGAGTGGTGCAGCATTTCCGATGCAGCGTTATCTTCCCTCTGTGCGGGAAACTGGCGATGATATCCGACGTGACCTTGATCAAGTTAGTAGGGATATTCAGAGAATTATTGCGACTTACCTTGATGCAGAATCATATTCATTTGAGCAATTACCTGAAGATATCAGGGTCAATGAGAGACTAGAGTTCATTCTGGCTGCAAATTTCCCTAAACGATATGATAGAAGAGCAATTGAGGCACTTCAAAGTATTGGTAATACGGGGCCAAAGGCAGGCAAGTACCTGATTATTCATTACAATCAGTCTCAAGAACTACCTCGTGACATGTCAATGGGAGATTTTGAGAATGCTATAGGTATTGATTTGGTGAATGGTTATGGTGGAAACCAATCAACGGCCTGCCAGTTGAGGTTTTCCCCAGATACTGCACCCTCTGCTAGTTTGCAAAGGGTGCTTTTTGAAAAGCTAGGTAAAGCCAAACCACCACAGCGTAATCTGGATTGGGATAAGACAGTTGGGATTTCTGAGGAAGAGTGGTGGAACAACACAGCGGCACATATCATAGAAACTCCCATCGGTGGACGTGGTAGCAGTGATTCACTGAAAATCTGGTTCGGTGAAAATCAGGAGAACCGTGTATGCGCACATGGTATGTTAGGTGCGATGACCGGCGCGGGCAAGTCAACACTGTACCATGTGCTCATTATGGGTCTAGCTATACGCTACAGTCCCAATGAACTCAGACTGTATTTGATTGATGGAAAGCAAGGTGTAGAGTTTCAGCCTTATCGAAATTTACCTCACGCTGAGGTGGTCTCTTTGCATTCAGCACCTGAGTTGTCGCGCAGCGTTTTGGCTGAATTACTGGAACAAATGGAATATCGTTACGCGTTATTTTCTGAAGAAGGTGTGCGAGTTCCAGACTTGGCAGGCTATTACAAAAAAGAGCAACCTCGTGGTCGTCTTCCCCGAATTATTTTGCTGGTTGACGAGTATCAAGAGTTATTTGAGGGGGATCAAGATGGTATAGCTTCCAACTATTTATTAAAATTATCTCAACAAGGGCGTGCGGCTGGAATCCATATGCTACTCGCTTCTCAGAGGTTTGGTACGGCAGGGATGCTGAACCGTGATGCCATATTTGGCAACTTCCATCTACTGATGGCAATGCAAATGCGGCATGATGATATTCAGTCGTTGACAGGCTTTGGTAGACGTGGCAAACAAAGGATCATGACCTGCAAGCTACCTGGACAAATTGTGGTGAACGACCAGTTGGGTGCTGATGACGCAAATCAATTCGGGAAAGTTGCTCTTCTAAAATCCAGTGATAGAGATCAGCTTATTCAAAAGCTCAATGATAAAGCACATGAGCAGTTTTCATTTGATGATTTGCCCCTACGTGCTGTTTTAGATGGTAAAGAGCAACCCAACATTATTGAAAATCCACCGTTCCGTCAACTGCTTGAACATTCACAGTGGTTAACAGAGCGACAGTGGCAGGAAAAAGCACGTCGATCTACTTTTTCAGGTGGACTCGGAATTGCAAATTGGTTCGCAGCAGAACGACCCAAAGCAATATGGCTTGGGCAAGAGTTCAGTGTTCGTGGACAAGCTATGATGATTATGCGTCGACGACTTGCTGAAAATGCCATTTTTGTTGGAAGCGATAATACAGCCCGTTATGGAATGTTAGTTGGTGCTTTAACTAGCCTGGCTGTCAATGCGGGTCCCAAAAGCAGTAAATTCTATATTCTTGACCGTAGCATGGAAGAGACTCAGTGGTATGAAGCACTGAAAATGGTTCGTGACGTGGTTTTAAGTCCTGCTGGTTTTTCTATGGAATTTACTTGTGATAAAGTTGGTAGCATGATTGACGAACTCATTGGCGAACTCGAGAATCGTATTGGTAAATCCAATGACAATGAACGTATTGCGGAACCGTCAATATTTGTTGTGATGACCGAGTTAGATCAGGTGGAAGAAATTCGCCGTCAACCTGATGCTTATGGTATGGTTGAATCAGAATTAGGCAAAAAATTGAGACGCTTGTGTACAGAAGGTTCGAGATTAGGAATTCACATGATTTTAAGTTTTTCTAGCATTAGAGCTATGTCAAACGTCATTGATGAGCGGCAGGATTTGACGAACTTCAGACATCGGATAGCATTGCAGATGTCTGAAGATGATTCATTTACGTTTGTCCGGAATCGTTTGGCTTCTCGTTTGCAGTTGGATGGCAGTAGACCAATCTCAGCCTTGTATTTGGACGTAGAAAGCGATCGCACTGTTCGCTTTAAACCTTATACTACTGAATCTTGCATCTCACTGGCAGACCAGTTGAATGAAATTCAAGGTGTTTTACAGCAGTGGAGGAATCAACAATGAGTATGAATGATACTTTTCGCGAAATGCGTAACTTTCATGCAGAACTAGGGCGTTTCAATGACCAGCTTAAAGCTTCAATGGGCGATTTACAATCTAACCATGAGCGAGTTTCACCGATTTGGCAGGATGATATGCGGAAAGACTACGACTCTCAATGGCAGGAGTTTGATGAGATGATGAAGCGTTATTTAAGACGTGAAGGTTCGGATTACGTACAATTCCTCGACCAGAAGTTACAAGCATTGTCAAGATACCTAGGACATCGTTAGTTATTCAAAAATTTCCAATGGCAAATTCTGGATGGAGTAACGCAGTTCAACTAGACCAGTCAAGCAATCTTTGGTTTAAGTTTAAGCACGACTCGACTAATGGAAATTGGGATATCCTTTGCTCAGGCGATAAAGACAGCCTTGACGGAGATAATATAGAATACCATGATCACTATTTCCTGCGTAACGGAACTTGGTATTTTCAAGGTAACCACAAAGGAGAGCACACGATTGGACGAGATCAATTCTTAGATGTCTCCACGAGTAGGCAAGATGCTGATTCTAGGTCGATGGCAGCTTATGGAAACGCTGGCTATGATCCTAATGAACGGATACATGCCATTGAAGTTAGTCATTTTTGTGATCCAAAACGAATCGATGGATACGTTGAGCAGTTTAAATCTCAGTCCAGTTCACAAAGCTCTGCGAATAACGAAGTAATCTCCACAGCCTCTCCACAGCCTCTTGTAGTTCTGGTAACCAATCTGATTCACTCCCCCAATTTACAAACACATCTAAATCTACTATGACTTATTCTGGCGCAGACTCAAGGCTTCTTCTCCGAGGGTTACAAGAATATCGAGGTAGTCTGGAAAAGCATCTCAGTCAGTTAACATCAGACTATCAGCAACTAGAAGGACGATGGCGAGCATTCAATTCTGTATCAGAAGGCGATTATGCCGACCAGTTCCGATCAGGCTGGCTTCGAACTGAAGCACGATTTAAGGAATATATTAATCAATCCCAAAAAATCAAAGCTCTATTGAATGAACGGATCTCTGCTTTAGAGGATTTGAATCGACAGGAGGGTGGGTTACTATGAGTACCTATGATCCTCGTTTATTGATAAGAGTGCTGAGTGATTTGGAAGAAAAACTCCAAAGGTTCACCCTAGATTCTAGTGATACTCTCAAAGAAGCAGAGTACATCCAGAGATGTGCTGAAGAGCGCACTAATCAGGCAATTCGTTGCAGTGCGATCGCTAAAAGCCAAGTTGAGTACAATTTAGAAGATGTCCAAGAAATTGAAGTAGAAGTTAGCAGGATAGTAAGCCAATGTAGTACTGCTATAGAAACATCTCATCAAACACTAGCGATAGTTAATCAAGCTCAACAAAAAGCAGACTCAACTCTGAACCATTGGCAAAATGAACTACAGATTGCTTTAGCGTGGCAAGCTAGAGCAGAGGTGAGACTAGATCAGGCTATTCAAATTTACCAACAAGCAGAGAGAAATGTAGAATCTGCAAGAAACGCTCTGAGTCGCTCTGAAGCCAGGTTACGGAGATGTATTAATGATCAGGATCGTAAAAACTGTAACAGTGAGGAACGGGCTTATAATAATGCAAAAGCTGCAGTTTTAGTGGCTCTTGAGGAATTACAGGAAGCTGAGATAGAAGTTCTTGCAGCGCAAGAAGAATTAGAGAGGGCAAAAGCAAGGGTCGGTTGCTGTCAGAAAGCAGTCAATTATGCTGAGCAAGCTGTCCACCATGCAAAGTTAGCAGTAGAGCAGGCTGAGCAAGCTCTGAGCGATGCAGAACGCAGTTCAGAAAGTGCGGAATCAGCAAATCGCGCAGCTAGCAATGCTCAAGCAAAATCAACTGAAGCTGACGAACAAGTAGAACAACTACTAATCAGAGTACATCAATCTGAAAGCTTCACTAATGAGGCACAGGTTTATAACCAAACTTCCAGATTACGGGCAGATTCGGCCCATCGTTTATCAAAACTAGGAACGCTGGAGCTAAAAGATCGAATTCGCCACCTTATAAGCCTCAACCAAGCTTCCTTAGAGGAAAAACAACGTTATGGAGTAGATTCACTTCAAAAAAGCGTAGGGTCACCAGATATTGCCGGGAACGTTCCTTCCAAACCTTTTAAATATAGAGAGGACTATAACTATCTAGATGAATTTGGATCAATACGAATTGTGGCAGAAACAGATCAAGGAACTGATATTGGATTTATTATAGCTGCGAAAGAAAAAGAATCAGATTCTTCTGAACAGGTACGTGTTAGGATAAAAGATACAGAGGTGGCAAAAAAGTATCGAAGAAAAGGAATTGCTTCATCGCTCCTGCAAAATCTTGAAGAGAGGCTTCCTATCGGTACAGAACTATACTTTCAAGAAAATCAGGAGCCGGACTATTGGAAAGACCAAGGATTTCAAGAAAGAACTTTGCTAGATGGCTCAAGAGAATACTTCAAAAAAATACAAAAACTTATATAGCGCTCCCGTTCTAGCGAGGTACAACGGTAACCCTTAAAACCTGATTTTTTTTACATTTCGTTAATCAGAATATATGGCAGTTTAGCTCAATATGGTCTTATGGAATCAACTAATACTAAAACTCTTCTAAGATATCTTACTCAATATCATCAAAGTTTTGAGGATCACTTAAGCTGTCTAACTAGAAGCTTTATTCTGCTGGAGAATCGCTGGCGTTTATTTAAGGCTGTGTCACAGGGTGATTATGCTGATCAATTTAGATCTGGTTGGGAACGAACGGAAAAAAACTTTGAAGATTACATTGAGAAAGCTGAAGCAATGAGAAAATTTTTAGGGGATAGGATTGAAGATTTAAACAAGCTTAACCAAGGAGAAGAGGGCATTAAAACTGTTTCTTCACATCGTTATGGAGTAGCTCCTCTTCAAAAAAGCGGAGGGTCACCAAATATTGCCGGGGACGTTCCTGATCGGGACACCCTACAATCTTTGTTTAACACTTGGTTATTTTTTGTGAATGCTATTGATCTGGGTTTTCCAGTTAAACTAGCATTAGATTTGGCTAGTGTTCCTAGCGATTCCTACATTATCAGAAATTCAATTACTAGCGTAAACAAGCTTAAGGGTGCAGCTCTTTTTGAAAATCCAGAAGCGGCTTTGCGTCAGTTAAGCAATATTTGGATCACTACTGCATTAGGCGATCAAGGTGAAATGTCTACATTGAAAGCGTTGATTGAATCTGGAATTACCCCAGATGATATTTTTACTAAACCCCATCTAACTAACAGAGACGGAGAGGAGGCTTGTCCAGATTTTTATTGCCCATCCCAAAACATAATTGCTGAGGCTAAAGCTTGGAAAGAAATTCATTCTATTAGCAATCTTAAAAAAGTGGTTAAAAAATATGTTGCTTGCTTTAAAGAACATGAAAAAGGGGAGCTTAGATTATTTTTCCCAAAAGATATATGCGAAGAAAATGGGAAAACTCTTAAGGAACTAGCTGATAACAGTAAAACTGAATATGTCAAGGTAACTATTTGTCCTATGCCTGAAACTTACAAAGAGGTAGGGTGGCGCAGAGAGTTTTTTTATCGTTATATACAACACCTAGTTAGAGCCACCAGTTCGTGAAAAATTGACCCGATGATTAGCTATTTTTAAATTATAACTTTTAGGAGGCTAGATTGTGGAAGAAGCAGTGTGGTACGTAAAACAGCGATCTCAAATAGAAGAATATTTATGGACATTAAAACAACGTTATAGAGTTCTTCAAGAGTGTCGTCAAGATATTGAAAGATTGTGGCAGGATGATGCTGCATCTGAAATTAATGGGCGCTATTTACATCCCCATAGAGAAGATAGTGAACAAGCATTAGCGGCACTACGTCAACAGTTGTCATCCCTGGAAAAAATAGATGTAGAATTAGAGATAGCAAAGCAGCATGATTTAGAAGTAAGTCGTCTGTTGGACGAAGTTGAAAATTTTTTGAACTTTGCACGTCAGGATATTTCTCGATCTCATAGTGAGTACGGTTATTTTCAGGAGGAAAACTCAGCCGCTAGAGCAGAGTTGCCTACTATTGAACAGCTAATTGCTCAAGCAAATAGCTGTTGTGGTTAAACAAAAGACTAAAATAATTAGCAAAATAGCTGCATAACGGTGCGACTCAATGGCAGAAATGAAGGGAGTATTCATGAGATGAGAGGTTTGCCAGTATCAATCCGCTTATTGGACTCGCTCATCTTCTCAATAGGTCTTCACTTGTACTCATATTATTGAGAAGAATCGACCTAGATGACTCGGTCGCCTGCGATCGCTGTACCCAGAGAATCGTTGAAACCGCGCGTCTTCGTGTTGTCAAGCAAAATTTGATGAGTTTACCCGGTGTGGCCATCTTTTTCTATTAATACACCCAGGCTTAGAAACCAAACGCGTCTATGTTGATTTTCCCATCTGGATGCTCAACGCCTTAGACCGAGAAGCACAACGCTTGGGGGTGCATCGCCAAGCCGTGATAAAAACCTGGATTGCCCAATACTTGGATACCAAAACTCACTAAACCACCCCAATAACCCCTTATCGTTAGTTCTTGAGAATTTCAGAGTATAGCGTCTCCAACGTAACCCATAAACGCCCCCCAGAATGAGAATCTGGAGAGCGTTTTAGACCACTTTGCTGACCTACGACACCGAAGCCGTCGAGCCTAAATGCTCGTCAATTCCCTGACGATATTCGCTCTTCTGTTTCACCCCCTTATACTCCGCCACCTTCGCCTTATCCTTAAACAACTGAATCGTCGGGGTTCCAATCACCCCAGCCGCCTCAGCAATCTCGGGGTCTTCCTCGATGTCAATTTCCACGTAG
>LJZT01000128.1 GCA_001314905.1 Phormidium sp. OSCR | reverse complement strand
ATCGCCATCTACATCCAGGTCATCCTCGCCATCCAAGTCGGGACTATCGCTCATATCGTCGAGAGGGTCATCGACGGGAGTTAAGTCGGCACCGTCAGCGTCATCCCCGCCGTCGAGAAGTCCGCCAGGGGTGTAAATCGGCTCTAGGATGAAGGTTTGGGCCAAGTCTTCGAGTTGCTCTTGTTTGTGGCGTTCTTCTTTGACGCGACCGGTGAGCCAAGAGGCGAAGTTGAATAAAAACATGGCAGTAGATGCTCCTAGAGCAAGGGATGGAACTGATGACGTTCGAGAGATGTCACCACTCTACTGCAACTTTTTTCCGCTGTTTTTAAAGCTCTGATGAAGCACTTGCCAAAATGACCCATTTTGAAAAAAGGCCATTTAATGCTGTCGCTTTGTACGGGCGAGTTTTACGGGAATTGCCGGAAATTGTTACATAAATTTACATTTTGAGTTTTTTTTAGAGGAGGTTTTCCAGAATGTTAAAACTCCAGAATGACGGCAGGATAAAGGATTGCCGGGATTGTTCACCCCAACACGGCTAAACTTCATCAAAACTTTACAAAAACTTTATGAAAATCATCCGGATGGGCATTGACAGACCCGTTAAGCTCACAAACTGGGGTCGACAACACTGCCTAAAAACAGCAGCAGTCCCGTCTCGTTATCGCGGATGGCGAAGACAAACGGCCGATCGCCCACCACAGAAATAGGCGCCGATCGCGTCCCCCCAATCCCAGTCACAGCAGCCGCTTCAGTCCCCGCCTCCGTCACCTCCAGATAGAGTTGTTGTCGCATCACCGTCACCCAAAACGCCGCATTTGTTAATCCCGAAAAGTCGGCCCCAGGTGCAAAAATTTCCGTCAACCCTAATGCTTGCATACTTTCACGCAAATTCACCTCAGTTGAAAGCTGAAATTTAGGTAAAACTACTGTAGCACCCGCTTCATTCCACTCAAAGCGACGTAACCAATCCTGCCAATTTTCCGCCGTGAGTTGCTCATAAAACGCCTCTAACGACACATCGTCCTGAGGAATAAACACATACATTCCTAACCGTTCACTCTCCCCATAGGGCAACTCAATCGCACGAAAAAGACTATTTTGATAACTCCGAACCAGTGGTAACTGTTGCCGCATCATCGGCACATACACCTGAGACTCATCTCGTCGGGTAAACGATCGCATCTCCGTATTTTCACTGGGAAATGGACTCGTCCAATCCCCCGCAAAGTAGAGGGCATTTAACACCACCGCCACCGTCGTTTCATCGAGATCTTGAGTCGATAAAATCTCAGCAATGCGTCCCTGAGTCTGCTGAGAAACCCAACGATGAATCTGGCCTAACGCCTGAGATGGCTCACGGAAATCCACCCCTTGCAGCTGCGCCTGATAATGCCGCTGACGGGACGCCACAAACTCAGACGAGAGAGACCCCTCCCCGCCACTCCAAATCGAATTGGCGATCGCCAACTCCACATCCCCCGAAAGCTCCCCCAAACTGTCCAGAATCCGCTCATAAGAGCCGTCTAACGCCTCAACCGACTCCCCCCCTAACCAGCGGGCTATTGCCTCCTCCGTCGCCCCCTCAGCGCCTCCATAAAGCATCGCCAAGGCCATCGACAAACTCAACGGCGACAGCAACAAATTCTCATTCCCCTGAGTCCGTCTCAACTGTTGAAACACCGCAAACCCTAACTCCGTCTGAGCCTCCTCAAACTCAGACTCCGATGGCGCCGACTGGGCCATAGCCACCCGAGACGGACCCAACATCGGTAACGAACCCGACAGGGGTATCGTCAACGCCGTCACGAGGGGAAGCAGCCTTCCTAGAAACCGTCCAAAACGGTGATGATGAATCATTATTGAGCCAAACGCGAAGATGAGCTATCACTGGTATCCCGTCGCACCCGTTCACCGTGACTACCCTAAAGTTCAGCGATCGCAGCGAGGATTCCGGGCAGTCACCCCCTTTCCTACGGTAACTTGCCCCACCCAGAACCCGCCAAACTTGAACACAAACAAATCCCCCAGCCGACAACCCAAAGAGTCGTCAACTGGGGGAGAGAGCAAAAAACGATCGATATCGAAGCCTGAGAGACTCCCGAACTTAGCCGATAATACCGGCCTCACGGGCCGCCGCTTCATCATCCGGGTCAATACCGAGGCGAGTTAAGTTAATGCGATTCTTGTTGTCAATATCGCGCACCTTAACCACCACTTCATCGCCTACCGATAACTCATCTTCGACCTTACCGATGCGATAATCCGCCACTTGGGAGATATGGACCATCCCCTCTTTCCCCGGCGCAATTTCCACAAACGCGCCAATGGGAATAATGCGAGTCACCCGGCCGAGGAAGACCTCACCGGTTTGAATCTTGCGCGTCATCCCTTGAATAATGGCCCGAGCGCGCATCGCCTTCTCACCATCAAGACCTGAAATCGTCACCGTACCATCATTGTCGATGTCGATTTTACAGCCCGTTTCCTCAGTGATACCCTTAATGGTTTTCCCACCGGGACCAATCACCAAACCAATCAGGTCAGGGTCAATCTTGAGGCTATACAGACGAGGTGCAAAGGGAGACAACTCAGGATTCGGCTGGTCAATCACCTCAAGCATCTTGCTGAGGATATGCAGCCGGGCCGGAAGCGCCTGTTTCACCGCATCAGCGACAATCTTCACCGGGAGTCCGGTGATTTTCATGTCCATTTGCAAGGCCGTAATCCCGGTATCCGTTCCGGCGACCTTAAAGTCCATATCCCCGAGGAAATCTTCAATTCCTTGAATATCCGTGAGAATACGAACTTCGTCTCCTTCCTTAATCAGTCCCATCGCCGCACCGCTGACGGGCTTACTGAGGGGAACCCCAGCGTGCATCAGCGAGAGCGTCGAACCACAGACCGACCCCATAGAGGTCGAGCCATTAGAGGACAAGACCTCAGACACCACACGAATCACATAGGGGAAGCTTTCCTTCGGCGGTAACACCGGAACCAAGGCCCGTTCAGCTAAGGCCCCGTGACCAATTTCCCGACGACCCGGCGATCGCATCGGCCGCGTTTCGCCCACAGAATAGGGGGGAAAATTGTAATGATGCAGATAGCGTTTCTGTTCCTGAGGATGCAGGTCATCGAGTTCCTGAGCATCACCGGGAGACCCCAACGTGGCCAAGGACAACACCTGAGTCAGACCCCGATTAAACAAGGCACTTCCGTGAACTCGACGGGGAACCAAACCCACCTGACAGGAAATGGGGCGCACCTCATCGAGTTTACGGCCATCAACCCGAACCTTATCCTCGACAATTTGCGCCCGCATCAACTGCTTGGTGACGCCCTTAAACACCTTACCCAGAGACTTGGCATCCTCCGTCACCGCCAGCCGTAGGGGGTCATCTTCGGGGAGTTCCTCGATTTTCTGCGCAATCTCAGCCTTGACCTCATCGAGAGCCTCATCGCGGCTGCTCTTCGTATGCTCAAAGTGACTGAGAACCTTCTTCACCGGTTCCTCAGCGGCCTCGCGGATGTAAATTTCCAACTTATCATCGACCACCGGCGGCTCTTCTTCGACCAATTCCACACCTAAATCCTTCATCAAGGCTTCTTGGTGACGAATCAGCTCTAAGGCCCCTTCGTAGCCGAAATCAATGGCTTCGATAATGTCTTGTTCCGGGAGCTGATTGGCCCCGGCTTCCACCATGACCACACCATCATGAGTCCCCGCCACCACGAGATCGAGGTCTCCGAGGCGAATTTCCTCAAAGGAGGGGTTGAGGATGAAATCATCTCCCACCAAACCCACACGAACCGCCGCCATGGGACCCTTAAAGGGAATCTTGGCTAACATCGTGGCCATGGAGGCTCCCGTTACCGCCAAAACATCCGGGGGAACCAACTCATCCATCGATAAGGTGGTGGCAACAATCTGAATATCGTCCCGTAACCATTGTGGGAACAAAGGACGCATGGGACGGTCAATTAGACGACAGGTTAGCGTCACTTTCTCGGGGGGACGACCCTCCCGACGCAAGAACCCACCGGGAATTTTTCCCCCGGCATAGAGCCGTTCTTCGTAATCAACGAGTAGGGGCAAGAAGTCAATGCCTTCTCGACCCGTTGAACGGGTTGCGGTGACGAGAACCGAGGTATCGCCCAACTCGATGACGACGGAGCCTCCGGCTTGTGGAGCGAGGGTTCCAACCTTGAGTCTAATATCCCGTCCATCAAAGGATATTGACTTTTCCATTGCTTTCATGCAGCACTCTAATATTAGTTCTTCTTCTTCTTCTGGGGATCATCGTTAGTTGACGAGACCATCAGCCCGAAAAACTCACGGGTGGCTAGTCTCAACCTCCGATTCACCCAATCATCTATGATCATCGTGATACCTGCCACAACTTGACAAAAGCCAAGGTCTGAGGGTCTCAACTCTCATTCGGTTGCTAGTCCGAACTACGCCACGCCTTAGCGCCCAAATGCTGGGGTTAGCCGTCGAGAGAACTCATGTCACCAATTTTGGTAACTTGGGGCGGGTGATGACCAGGATTGCACTTGGGAAATCCATGTCGTTCTCAGTATACCTCAGGAATCTGGAAGTGCCAGGGTTTCTTTGTCTTGGGGGTCTAACAGAGCGCCCGCCGCGAGTCCCATGGGAACTCCCCAAGGGGCGATCGCGTCGGGCGTTGCTAGATAATAAAACTGTTCATCATTAACCAATTCGTTTCAGGGAAATCCAGTTCAACCATGAGTAACGCCGCACCTCTATCCGGTTCAGCTACCGTTGTTATGGTGGTGGACGGACAACCGATCACCATTGCCCTCGATGGCAATAATGCCCCCATCACGGCGGGGAACTTCGCGGATTTGGTCTCTCGCCGCTTTTATGACGACATCACCTTTCACCGGGTGGTTGACGATTTTGTGGCCCAAGCCGGAGATCCTAACAGTCGCGACCCCAACTTTCCCACCAATCTCTTGGGCCGCGCCGGGTTCACCGATCCCGCCACGGGAGCAACCCGCACCATTCCCCTAGAAATTAAACCCGAGGGAGCCGCCGAACCGGTCATTGGAACCCTCTTCCGTGATGCTGGAATTACCGCTCCACCGGTGTTACGGAACAATCGCGGCACGATCGCCATGGCCCGCAGCCAAGATCCCAACTCCGCCTCGTCTCAGTTTTACTTCAATCTCACCAATTCCAACTTCCTCGATGGCAATTATGCGGTGTTCGGCAACATTACCGATGGCCAGTCGGTGATGGACGCAATTGATGCCGGCGATCGCATTGAGGCGGCCCGCTTCGTTGAGGGTATTCTTCCGTCGCGCCAATCGGCGTTTATGGATGTCACGTCTCTCAACTTCTTTTTTAACCGCCTTGAACGAGCGAGTCTACCCCTAGGATTCCAAGTTTTGGGTGATGGCGATGATGTCTTGGATGTTACGCCAGAACTAAGTCAAGCGAATCCTTCGGGTTTTGTGGGGTTAGGGGGCAATGATACCTTTATCGGTTCTGCCATTGACGATGTTCTCTACGGAAACCAGGGCAACGATACCCTCACCGGAGAAGGGGGCGATAACCTGATTCGGGGTGGCCAAGGTGAGGATATCCTCACCGGTGGCAGCGGCAACGATATCCTCCATGGCAACTTGGGCAACGATACCCTCATGGGAAGCGGTGGCAATAACTTCATTCGCGGTGGCCAGGGCAACGATACCCTCATGGGTGGGGCAGGAAACGATGTCTTAATCGGCGATCGCGACCAAGATACCCTCACCGGCGGCGCTGGGGCCGATCAGTTTGTCCTCCGGGGCAATACCAACATCGGCCGTGGTGATCCGAATCTTGCCGATGTGGTCACTGACTTTAACCCGGCCGAGGGCGATCGCATTGTTCTGGCGGCCGAAACAGACCCGGCCACCGTGCGCTTCATCCCTGATGGGGCTGACGTGCTGATTCAACTAGAAAATAACGATTTCCAAGGCCGCATCCTCAATAGCACTCCAGAAGCCGTCCAGGCTGCCGCTATGGTGGTTCCGTCGGGGGATATGGCCCTGCTAATTGGTTAGGGGCAAAGTCGGGGTCAGCGATGACCTCAATGCGATCGCGATTGCCAAAGGAAGGATGAGGATAACTCGTCGTCAGCGATCGCGGTTGTATCGTCCTCCCCCATTGCCCCTGGAGATCCTGCAAAAACTGATCCTGCTGACGGCGAAAGGGTAGGGTATAAGCATCGCCCCCATTGAGCAGGGCAAACCAGACCAAACCGCGATCGCCCGTCGGCACCGCCCCCACCAAAGCACTGACATTCCAGAGAGTCCCCGTTTTCACCGTGGCCCCTTTGGGCATCCCTCGCTCCTCCATCGTTCCCCCATCTTGGCCAAACACCGGCAACACATCGGCCAGGGTTAAGCCTCCCGCCGCCAAACGCCGGTGAATCCCCGACAACAGGGCCACCGCCGCTCGGGGCGAGATGCGGTTCTCCTGGCCCAATCCTGACCCATTCACCAACTGGATTTCCACCTCGGGAACCCCCGCCAAGTGAGCCGCTCGTCGGGCCACCACAGCCCCCCCACCGAGTTCCTCAGCCAAACCATCGGCAATCACATTATTGCTATAGACATTCATAATCTTCAAAAGCGAGAGCAGCGGTAGAGACTGCTGGCGTAATAAGGGAATGCGTCGGCTGGGTGGTTCCGTTAGAGGTTGCGCGAGGCTGTCTTCTGAGATGTCCGCGCTTCCCTCCCCTAAAACACGAATCTCGCCGCGAATCTCAAGTTGAGGCCTCGGGGTTCGAGCCGCCAATCTCCCATAGGCTCGTTCGACGGGGGGAGTCCAACGGCGAGCATCAAAACTTTCGATTAACCCCTCACCCACCTCGTCAGCATCTTGCTCAAAATTCAACCCGGGCTGATTTTCCAGAATTAGATCTCCAGCGACGGCCTCAATCCCCAACTCTTGTAAGACCACCGCCACGGCGATCGCATCCTCCCACACCCAGAGCCTATCCCCGCCACCGCTGATCACTAAATCCCCCTGCAACACCCCATCGACGAGGGAGCCAGTCGCACTAATCTCTGTCAGCCAGCGTCGTTGCCAATCCCAGGTTTGCAAAGCCACCAGCGTCGTGGCCGTTTTCGTCACCGACGCCGCCGAACGAGGAATAGTCCCTTGATGGGAGGCCAGTTTCTCAGCCCCCACTTGTAGCCAAATTCCCTGCCGTTGACGAGAGATTCCCTGCCGTTCTAAATCCGTCAAATACCTCTCTACAAGAGACTCTGCCTCCTCATCCGCTTCCACCTCTAGCACCAGTCCGGGGGCATCAAAAAGGGGAACACTCACCTGAGACTCAGGAGGCATCAGGCCCATCGCATCTAACCAGAGGGCCAAAGCCCCCGAACTCAGTAAACTCAACATAAGAAGGGAACAGGGAATAGGGAACAGGGAACAGGAGGGCAAGAGGCAAGAGGGGAGAAGAAGGCAAGAGGCAAGAGGCAAGAGGCATAACCCACCCCTGGCCCCTCCCAGCGAGGGGATGGCAAGAGGCAAGAGGGGAGAAGAAGGGAACAGAAATCCGGTAGGGGCGAACCGCAAGTGGCGCGCCCTCTCCCGGCAAAAGGCAAACGGTAATCTTCGATTTCTCTATCTGGCCGTTGAGGGAGGTCAACTCTCAACTTTCAACGCTCAACTGGCAACTGTCAACCCACTCTCAAGGCTGAACTGTCCTTGCATTTCGCCTTTTTCTTGTCTCGGGTGACTTGGCGGGGAGATGTCGTCTGGTAGAATTTGGAAGGCTTATACAAGATTCGATCGATGGCATTGAACAGGGCAAGGATTGCAGTGGACGCGATGGGCGGCGACTATGCCCCGGATGAGATTGTGGCCGGGGCATTGCGGGCGCAGGATGAATTAGGGGTAGAGGTGCTGCTGGTCGGCGATCCGGCCGCTATTGAGGCGTCGTTACAACGACAAGAGCGCCATCCCGATGACGTTCAGATTATCGCCTCAGAAGGGGCGGTGGAAATGCACGAAGAGGCTTTGACAGGGATTAAACGCAAACCCAAGGCCTCGATTAACGTGGCCATGAATTTGGTCAAACAGGGCCAAGCTGATGGGGTTGTCTCAGCAGGACATTCCGGGGCTTCGATGGCGGCGGCTTTGTTGCGGTTAGGGCGGTTGTCTGGGATCGATCGCCCCGCCATTGGTGCGGTGTTCCCGACGATGAATCCTGATAAGTCGGTGTTAATCTTAGATGTGGGGGCGATCGTGGATTGTCGTCCTAAGTTCTTAGAACAGTTTGCCCTGTTAGGCACGATTTACAGTCAGTATGTTCTCGGCCGGGATGAGCCTCGGGTGGGCCTGCTTAATATTGGTGAAGAAGCCTGTAAGGGCAATGATTTAGCCCTGCGAACTTATCAGTTATTGCAAGATCATCCCCGGATTCCCTTTGTGGGGAATGCTGAAGGACGAGATGTGTTGTCGGGGGAGTTTGATGTGATTGTCTGTGATGGCTTTGTGGGCAATGTTCTGCTCAAGTTTGCTGAAGCCGTCGGCAATATCCTCTTGCAACTGTGCCAGGATGAGCTACTACAGGGTCTCGATGAACGGGATTTAGTTCATGTGATGCCCAATCTCAAGCGCCTTAAGCAACGGATTGATTATGTAGAACATGGCGGCGGGTTACTGTTAGGGGTGGCCGGGGTTTGTGTGATTGGCCATGGAAGTTCTCACGCCATGACCATTTTTAATGCGGTGCGTTTGGCGAAAGAGGCGGTGGATAACCGGGTGATTGAACGCATCCAGGAGAAGCATTTGGTGGAACAATAGCGCCATGCTGCCCCCCAACTCCCCAATTGGACTCGCCAATTGGGTGAGTGACGCGGCTAGAAGGCTGAGAGAAGGCTCATTAGACGGCTGACAAGAAGACGGATGATTCGGCAAAACTTATGACAATTTTGGGACTTGAATTAACCGGCTGTGGTGGGGTGGCGCCCGAGACGGTTTTGGATAATGAGATGCTGACGCAGGTGGTGGATACCTCCGATGAGTGGATTCGCTCCCGTACGGGGATTGGTGAACGTCATTTGGCTAGTCCCTCCCAGTCGTTGGGAGAGTTGGCAACGATCGCAGGCCGTCAGGCCCTGTCCATGGCAGGATTAGATCCGTCTGAGTTGGATTTGTTGGTGTTGGCCACCTCCACGGCTGATGATCTGTTTGGAACCGCTAGTTGGGTGCAGCATCAGTTAAACGCACCCCAGGCGGTGGCCTTTGATTTGACGGCGGCCTGTTCGGGGTTTCTGTTTTCGATGGTGACGGCGGCCCAGTTTCTGCGCACGGGAGTTTATCGTAATGTGTTGGTGATTGGGGCTGATGTGTTGTCCCGTTGGGTGGATTGGCACGATCGCCGCACTTGTGTTCTCTTCGGTGATGGAGCCGGGGCTGTGGTGATGCAACGGCGGGAGTTGGGCGATCGCCTGTTGGGGTTCGAGATGCGATCGGATGGCTCTCAGAATAGCTCTCTGACGTTGAGTTATCAGCCTCAGTCTCAAGCCATTACGCCCGACATTTCTGTGTCTCAGGGGGGCTACGGCTCCATCGCCATGAATGGCCCAGAAGTCTATAAGTTTGCCGTCAAGAAAGTCCCCGAAGCCGTCGAAAAAGCCCTGTTTCGCTCCAATTTGACGACCCAGGATGTGGATTGGTTACTGCTTCATCAGGCTAATCAGCGGATTCTCGATGCAGTGGCGAAACGGCTTAAGATTCCCTCGGAAAAAGTCTTGACAAATTTAGTAAATTATGGTAATACATCGGCGGCATCGATTCCCTTGGCGTTGAACGAGGCGGTGCGATCGCAGCAAATCCAGCCTGGAGACACCATCGCCGCCTCGGGGTTTGGGGCCGGGTTAACTTGGGGGTCAGCGGTGTTCCGTTGGGGACGTTTTGATTAGGATTGAGAGGCTCTAACGAAAAACTCTCCCAGGATGGCAGCTTTGTCGGTAACATGAGTTACCGTTGACAGGAGAAATTGAGATGGTAAAAACTGCTTGGGTGTTTCCCGGACAAGGATCGCAGGCTGCGGGTATGGGGGTTGACTTAGCCGCCCTCCCCGAAGCTGTGGAGAGATTTCAGCAAGCTGAGACCATTTTGGGCTGGTCAGTCTTAGAGACCTGCGAAACGGGGGAAAATCTCTCGGAAACCCGCTATACCCAGCCTTGTCTTTATACCGTTGAATGTGCCTTAGTCGATCTGTTGCGCGATCGCGCCGTCGCAGAACCCCAGGTCGTCGCGGGTCACAGTTTGGGGGAATATGTCGCCCTCTACGCCGCTGGAGTCTTGGACTTTGAAACGGGATTAAACCTCGTCAAACGTCGTGGCGAATTGATGAGTCAGGCCAGCGAGGGCCAAATGGCGGCCCTGATGAAGTTCGATCGCGACCAACTCGAAGCGGCGATCGCCCAAACCGAAGGCGTGGTTTTGGCCAACGACAACAGTCCCCTCCAGGTGGTGATTTCGGGAACCGAGACGGCGATCGCTCAAGTTCTCTCTCAAGTCAAAGTTCGCCGTAGCGTTCCCCTCGATGTCTCCGGGGCCTTCCACTCCCCGCTGATGGAACCCGCCGCCGCTGAGTTCCAAACCCTCCTCGAACCCATCGACTTCAAAGACGCAACAATTCCCGTCCTCTCCAACGTCGATCCCAGCCCAGAAACCGCCGCCGCTGCCCTGAAAACCCGCCTACAGCAACAAATGACCGGTTCGGTACGTTGGCGGGAAATTGTCCTGAGTTTACCGGAGTTAGGCATTGAACAGGTGCTAGAAGTCGGACCGGGGAAAGTCTTATCCGGGTTAGTAGGGCGCACCGTCAAAGGGTTAAACTGTCTGAATGTAGGAACCATCGCTGAATTAGATACCTTAGCCGAACCATCGGCGTAATCCCCATTTGTCAACGTTGTATTAACGTTGTATTAGCGTTGTATCAACAAGGAAACCTACCCCTCTCGCCAGAAAGATCCGGGGTAGGTTCTCCCCATCTCCTATTCCCTATTCCCCATCTCCTATTCCCCATCTCCTATTCCCTATTCCCTATTCCCTATTCCCTATTCCCTATTCCCTATTCCCTATTCCCTATTCCCTATTCCCTATTCCCTATTCCCTATTCCCTATTCC
>LJZT01000095.1 GCA_001314905.1 Phormidium sp. OSCR | reverse complement strand
GGAGTGAAGGCTGAGGAATTCAGCCCAATTCTGCAACAGTTCCAGGAATTAGAAACCCAGTTGCGGGGAACGGTTGCCCAGCAGCAGGCATTTTTTAACCAGATTTCCCGCAGGATTGATTCGGGTTTTGCCGAAGTTTGTCAGCAGTTGGGGGTGATGGAAACCACTATCACCCAGTTGTTACAAGGTGTGGAAAAAACCCTAGAAAGTTTGGTGGCAGAAATTCGATCGCATTTTGATGCGACCAACCCGAATATCTCCTTGGAAGATTGGCGAACGATTGCCCAGTTGATGTTGGCTGAACGACGGGCATTAACCGCTAATCCCGCATTCGATCGCGTCGATGTCTATGTGCCGTTGGCATTGGTAGAACGTCGCCAACCCAAGCCACCGAAACCGGGGCAAAATAGAGAAACCCTAGGGCAAGATTTGGGTGCATCTCAGTTAGGCAAGTTTGAACCCACCCCGCGCTATCGCGCACCCCTCCCAGGAGGGGAACTATTTGAAAAATCCCCTCCTGGGAGGGGCAGGGGTGGGTTATCCGAAGTGATCGCAAAAGTGAGATGCACCCAAGATTTGGAACGGGACGTAGAGACGATTACCCCAATTGCCGAAGATGAGTTTTTTAATCGGGTTTTGCAGCAGGGGAAAAGTCCCAAAAGTCAGGGGCGACGGATTGCGGTGATTGGCGAACCGGGTTCGGGAAAAACCACGCGGTTACAGGCGATCGCCGATTGGATTTTAGCCCACAATCTCGGCATCCCGATTTGGATACCGTTGGCAGAATTTAGCGAACCGACTCTGGTGGATTATTTGCAAGAGAAATGGCTGAAGTTGGCGGGGGTTGAAGGGGCAATAACCTCTCTCCAAGACCACAAAGAGCATCTATGGTTATTGATGGATGGATTGGATGAGATGGTAGCCCGGATTGAAAAGCCCCAGGTGTCGCAATTATTGACTGGGTGGGTGGGGTTAGGACGGGCGATTATTACCTGTCGGGTGAATGTGTGGGAAGCGGATCAAAATGCCTTTTCCGGGTTTGATGTGTATCGGAATTTACCCTTTGAGGTGGAGCAGATGGAACTGTTTATCCGGCGGTTTTTTGCCCAGAGTGGTTAAAAACAGTGATTCGATTTGTGTATGCGCTATGATCACCTTAGTTAGGGAGTAAGTTAAGGAAAGAATCGTGAAGATTAACATAGAGTTGCCTTCTGATCTAGAAAATGAACTCTCCGCTGAGGCATCCCAGCTTAAATTGCCTCTGCCAGAGTATATTCTCCGTGTTCTCTCCTTTCGCCCTTTCCTCCCAAACCCTCCCCAAACAGGACTAGATCTCCTCGCCTACTGGGAAAGCGTTGGCGTAATCAACTCTCGACCCGATATCGCTGACAGCCAGCAACACGCCCGCCAATTGCGTAATCAAGCTGAAAAACGCGAAAGAGTTTAGGTCGCCCATGTATATCCTTGATACCGATATCATGATCGATATTCAGAGAGGCTATGAGCCAGCACTAGCTTGGTTTGCATCTCTACCAGAACTGCCAAGCATCCCAGGTTTTGTGGTCATGGAATTGATTCAGGACGCTCAGAACAAGCAACGGGTGCGTAAAGTCCTACAGCTTGTAGCACCCTTGACCATTGTTTGGCCGACTCAAACCGACTGCGCCCGTGCCTTATCCGACTTTACGGCCTATCATCTGTCGCACAAGGTTGGTCTAATTGATGCTTTGATTGCAGCCTGTGCCGTTGGGCGTAACGCAACCCTCTGCACTTTCAACGTGAAGCACTACCAAGTGATCTCAGGATTAAACATCGAGCAACCCTATAGCCGTTGAACTATTGACTGGGTGGTGGGAGTTAGGACGGGCGATTATTACCTGTCGGGTGAATGTGTGGGAAGCGGATCAAAATGCCTTTTCCGGGTTTGATGTGTATCGAAATTCACCTTTTGAGGTGGAGCAGATGGAACTATTTATCCGGCGGTTTTTTGCCCAAAGTGGTTAAAATTAGAAAAACAGAACCTTTTACCCTTATGCAAGTTCATCGGTCTCTCCCTCCACTTCATCATCTCCCGAAGTCGTTCCCCTTGGATGGAGCGGTGCGAATTGAGTTGGAATCCGGTGTTCCAATTTTTCGGGCATCAGCAAACGTGCAGGCTCGGATTGTGATGTTGTTGGAAAAACAGCAACTTGAAGCGTTGACTGAGTCAGAAGAACAGGAGTTAGATGCTTATGAAGAAATTGATGATTATCTAAGTTTTGTCAATCGCACGATTCGGAATTTGGCAGTCGTTATCCCCTAATCTCAAACAATAATGCCATGACGACCTCAACCCCCACTCCTGCCGATGCTCTGATTGCCGCCCTCCATGAACCGGGACGGGAAAACCTCCTTGATTTGGTCCGCAACCCCTTGCGCTTGACCTTGCTCTGCATGACCTGGGATGGGTCATCGTTGCCGGATACCCAGGCGGAGTTATACGACCGTTATCTAAAACAGGTGTATCAGTGGAATCGGAATTTGCAAGAGTTGCGAGACCATGCCCGACGTTGTGGCACGACGATCACGAATTTGAAGCGGGATTTGAATCGGCAATTGGGGGAATTGGCTAAGGTTGCGCTGGATTTGCCACGGGAACGGTTTCGGTTATCTCAGGCTCTCGTGGAGGAGTTTTTGGGAGAGGAATTGGATGAGACATCGTTGGGTTATTTGGCGTTGCGGTTGGGCTGGTTGAATCGAGTCGGCAGAGATAAGCGAGGAGATTCTATTTTGGCGTTTTATCATGCGACGTTTCAGGAGTATTTTGCGGCGTTGGCGGTGGCAGATTGGGATTATTTTCTGCCTCGGAATCATGTGGATTGTCCGGTGGCGGGGAAGCGGTATCGGGTTTTTGAACCGCAGTGGAAGCAGGTGATTTTGTTGTGGTTGGGGCGTGAGGATGTTGGGGATGAGGAGAAGGAGGGGTTTATTCGGGCATTAGTTGAGTTTGAGGAGGGAGTTAGAGCTTTTTATGAATGTCAAGCCTATTTTCTAGCTGCTGCTGCGATTAATGAATTTAAGGCTTGTTCTTTAGCAGGTGAGATTGTTCGGCAGGTGGTGAAGTGGAGTTTTGGTTATTTCGATATTGAGGAACAGGAATGGGAAATTTTTTTTACTCCGGTTGAAAAAGGAGCGAGAAAGGCGATACCTGAAACCATTCGACCCTTGGCGATTACAGAACTGATTGATATTCTTGACCATTGCCCAGATGAAGATATCCTGGAGGAAGCGGCTGAGATTTTAGGGAACATCGACCCTGGAAATCCTCAAGCCATCGCCACTTTGGTCAATATTATCGCAACCACTGAAGATGACAATACCCGGAGGTGGTCATTTAGAAGTTTAGGGAAAATCGGACAAGGAAATCCTCAAGCGATCGCTGTTTTGGTTAACCTGTTCGCAACCACTGAGGATAACGATACCCGTGAGGAGGCGGCTGAGAGTTTAAGGGAAATCGGGCAAGGAAATTCTCAAGCCATTGCTGCTTTGGTCAATCTTATCGCAACCACTGAGGATGACGATATTCCGGGGGAAGCGATTGAGACTTTAGGGAAAATCGGACAAGGAAATCCTCAAGCGATCGCTGCTTTGGTTAACCTTATTGAAACTACAGAGGATGAACCTACCCAGCGGCAGGCGGCAGAAAGTTTAGGGAAAATCGACCCAGGAAATTCTCAAGCCATTGCTGCTTTGGTCAATCTTATCGCAACCACTGAGGATGACGATACCTGTGAGGAGGCAGCAGAGAGTTTAGGGGAAATCGGACAAGGAAATCCTCAAGCGATCGATGCTTTGGTCAATCTTATCGCAACCACCGAGGATGACGATACCCGTGAGGAGGCGGCTGAGAGTTTAGGGAAAATCGGACAAGGAAATTCTCAAGCGATCAATGCTTTGGCCAATCTTATCGCAACCACTAAGGATGACGATATTCCGGGGGAAGCAATTGAGACTTTAGGGAAAATCGGACAAGGAAATCCTCAAGCCATTGCTGCGTTGGTCAAAGTTATCGCAACCACTGAGGATGAATCGACCTGGATGTGGTCTTTTAGAAGTTTAGAGAAAATCGGACAAGGCAACGCAGAGGCAGTTGCTGCGTTGGTCAACCTGATCGCAACCACTGAGGATGAATGGACCCGGAGGCGGTCGTTTAGAAGTTTAGGGAAAATCGACCCTGGAAATCCTCAAGCGATCGCTGTTTTGGTCAATCTTATCGCAACCACTGAGGATGAAAGGACCCGGAGGTGGGCGGCTGAGAGTTTAGGGGAAATCGACCCTGGAAATCCTCAAGCTATTGCTGCTTTGATCAATCTTATCGCTACCACTGAGGATGACGATACCTGTGAGGAGGCGGCAGAGAGTTTAGGGGAAATCGGACAAGGAAATCCTCAAGCTATTGCTGCTTTGGTCAATCTTATCGCTACCACTGAGGATGACGATATTCCGGGGGAAGCGATTGAGACTTTAGGGGAAATCGGACAAGGAAATCCTCAAGCGATCGCTGCTTTGGTCAATCTTATCGCAACCACTGAGGATGAAAGGACCCGGTGGAAGGCGGCTGAGAGTTTAGGGAAAATCGACCCTGGAAATCCTCAAGCGATCGCTGCTTTGGTTAACCTGCTCGCAACCACTGAGGATGAAAGGACCCGGAGGTGGGCGGCTAAGAGTTTAGGGGAAATTGGACAAGGAAATCCTCAAGCCATTGCTGCTTTGGTTAACCTACTCGCAACCACTGAGGATGAAGATACCCGTGAGGAGGCGGCTGAGAGTTTAGGGAAAATTGACCCTGGAAATCCTCAAGCCATTGCTGCTTTGGTCAATCTTATCGCAACCACTGAGGATGAAGATATCCGTGAGGAGGCGATTGAGAGTTTAGGGGAAATTGGACAAAGAAATCCTCAAGCGATCGTTGCTTTAGTTAACCTGCTCGCAACCACTGAGGATGAAGATATCCGTGAGGAGGCGGTTGAGACCCTGGAAAAAATCCTCACCAACCCCAAACAAGATGCAGGAGTCGTCACCGCCTTAAAAGACAACCTCAGCGATGAAGTCTACGAAAACGACTTCAAGCGATTCGAGGTATCCTACAAATTCATCTGGAACTGTGCCGAAAACCTCCCCTATCCCGACTTTTATCAAGCATGGCACCATCCCACCACCACGCCTCATCCCGAAGTCGAAGACACTACTCCAGTTGCTTCCACTCCCTTCACCCAGCATTGCAACCTAGCACTTTTGCCCCAGAGTATTAACCAAGCCATCCAGTCATCTAGTCGCCCCCCAAACAGCCAAATCATTTGCATCGACGGTAGCCGCTTCAGCGACCCCAGTAACCCCGCCATGCAAATCTACACCGCCCTCAAAAAAGCAGGCTGTCCCGCCAGTCCAGACGGTAAAACCCGCACCATTGGCGAATTGCAAGCCTACTGCGAAGATGACCTCAGTGAACAGAAAATCGCCCTCATTTTCTACGAAGCACCCACCGATCCACCCCCCCAAGGGTTTGATAGGGCGGTACTCAATCAACTCGCCCGGTTTAGCCATCCGCCCATTGCGGTGGTTGTAGGCGATCGCCTCCCTGAGTGCCGATTACCGCAATTCCTAGAAAGCGACCCGGATTTGATTCCCAATATCCTGCAATGGTTGCACAATTTGGAACGATGAACGGGTAAAATTTAGAGTAAGTATTCAAGGAAAAAAACGATGCCCATCATCAAAATTCCCAAGCAGTATTTAATCGACCAGAATGAAGAGTTTATTACGGTGGATGTCCCGGCTTCAGTGGTGTCGATGTGGCAACGGGATTATGCCAAGGTTGCCAAAGCCAAGGGATTGCTAAAAGATAAGCGAGACAAAATGCTGGCCCATCTCGACACAATGCGTCAGGAGTGGGATCGGTGAAGTATCTCTACGACACCAACATCTTTATTGACTACCTGGCTGAAGAAGCAGCAGTATTGCCGCTTTTCTCAGAATTATTTCTCAGCCAAAATGAGGTGATCATTTCCTCGATTGTGCGAATTGAGTTGCTGAGTTTTCCAGAGTTATCCAACGAAGAAGAAGCAGTAATTGCTGATTTGTTGATGCAGTTTGAACGAGTACCCCTATTGCCCCAAATCGAAGATCGCACGATTCAATTACGGCGACATCACCGCATCAAACTTCCCGATGCCCTGATTGCTGCAACTGCATTGCACTGCTCTGCTTGTGTGATGACTAGAAATCTGGATGATTTCAAGCGAGTGCCTGAGTTAACACTGTGCAATCCCTTTGAAGGGGTGAAGGAAGGTAATGATACAGATTAACCATTCCCCGCCCAACGGCGAGGAAATTTCAACATCCGAAACCGCTAAAATATCAGCAAACCCTAGCCCCCAGGCCAAAAATGAACAAAACCATTGATCTCACCGGACTCACCCCAGCACAAATCCAGCAAATTCACACAATGATCGAACATTTCAAAATACTCAATCAACAGCAAAGTTCTCCCTCTCTCTCCACTCAGTCCCCCAACCCCCTCACCCGCGCTCAAACCCTAGTGAAACACTATGCTAAAAATCGCCACCTAGCAGAAGAACTGATGCAAGAACGCCGCCAAGAATCAATCGATGAGTAATGTAATTATGGATGCTTCTGCAATCCTCGCATTTCTCAATCAAGAAAGCGGTGGCGAGCAAATAACTGACCTGATTAAAAATGCAACTATTGGCACGATTAATTTATCAGAAGTGATTGCTAAATTAGCAGAAATTGGCATCCCAACCCCATTTACAGAACAACAACAGAGGTAAAATCGTGTCAAACCTAAAAGAAATTGAAAAAGCAATTCTTTCCCTACCCTCCAATGAGTTTGAACAACTCAAACAATGGTTCTTTGACCTAGATTATCAAGGTTGGGATGAACAGATAGAAGGGGATATTGCCGACGGTCACTTAGAAGCCTTCGCAGAAGAGGCGATCGCAGAGTTTGAAGCTGGACATTGCCGAGAAATTTGATGCACTATACCACTCGACGATTTTGGCAATGTTACAACGCTTTACCCGAAACAGCAATCCAAACCGACGTATCAATCAGAAACATTGCGGTTTGTCCGTAATGCTTTATAGTCGTAATCGGTCGAAAATTGAATCTGTCCGCTTAAATCGAGCAAATTGCGTTTTTTTCGAGTACGAATCAACTCTTCCAATGCAAAACTAATCAGGGTGCATCTCACTTTTGCGATCACTTCAGATAACCCACCTGCCCCTCCCAGGAGGGGATTTTTCAAATATTTCCCCTCCTGGGAGGGGTGCGCGATAGCGCGGGGTGGGTTCAAACTTGCCTAACTGAGATGCACCCACTAATCAGTTCTTGTTCGGTCTGTAAATTGGTTAATCGCAATGCTTCTTTAACTAATTCTTCGTTAAGTTCAATGGAAGTTTTCATAAAAGATACCTTATCCTAAGTGATGAGCAGTTGTTAATATTGGATTCAGGATACAACTGATTTAAGATTGCTATAGCTAATCATCTTAACATTTTCTGCGCGATCGCCAAGTGTCTGGCCAGGAGCATCGCCGTCATCCTCTCCGAAGCACCCACCAATCCCCCCCCCCAAGGGTTTGATAGGGCGGTACTCAATGACTCCAGCCATGACACGCAAGTTTAGCAAATCCGCCGCCTCTACCCGTCACCTAAAGACCAAAATACTCCGGCGTGAAGTTGCCATGTAGGCCATAGGGAATGTGATACTTGAGATGCAACCGTGCCAAAGGTCCCTGATCAACTGTTTTAGCATCAAAAATCACGAGATCACTGCGATGATGTTCCGCATCATACATTAACAGTAACAGCCAACCCTCATCTTCGGCCGTTCCCTGGGGATGGGGGACAAACGTCGGTTCTCCCGTGAATCCTCGTGGCGCAAAACTCCAAACTTGACGCTCTCCGGTGAGGCGATCGCACTTCATAACTCCCTGTAATGGCGCATTTCCTTGCTCTCGGTGCGTCGTTCCCAGATATAAATAACGAGCCTTGCGACCCACTTTTTCGGGATGCAATACCGGAAATTCACAACAGCGGGATTCAATCACCTTATGACTCACCTCCCCTCGCTCTAAATTGAGGCGGAAATTCCAGAGTTGTCCTTCAGGAATCCCGTCAAAATCCACCTCGCGAAAATCAGAATCTGCCGTGGGTTGGGGGAAGGAGTTATAACAAATAGAATCGACGTAAATCTCACCCTCTTCTTCCCAAGCATTGGCGTGGTGGAAGACAAAACAGGGTTCAGTCTCCAAGATTTTCATCTCGCCGGAACCATCCCGAGGAATGACAATCACTTTGGTGGCGGTATTGGGATTGAATTGGATACATTCGGCGGCTCCCCGGAAGCCTAAGAGATAGGGGAGGGGGTTAAAGGAGACGGGATTTTGGAAGAAAATGCAGTAGTTGGGGGTGATGGCCATGTCATGGAGAAAGGCGAACCCCGGAATGAAGCGGGTTTGTTGGCGCAGGAGTTTCCCCGATGTGGCAAATTCGTAGAGTTTAATGGCCGTAGAGGGGCCGGGTTTGACGGCGAAGTTGACAAGACAGGGTTCGCTGTTGTCTCGGTGGGAGTGGGGATCGATGTGGGGATGAGCGGCGATCGCATCTCCCTCCTCTAATACCCCATCGAGGCGATCGAGGCCCAAGGTTTCTAGGCTGTGGGGATCTAAGCGGTGGGGTTCGGCGGCTTCCCATAACGCGAGTAACTTCCCACCCCAGTAGATAACATTGGTGTTGGCGATGTTCTTCAGACGGGTATCCAAGATATTCGCCAGCCAGCCGCCAGGTTTCTGAGTGCCGAATACTCCCCGATATAAGGGTTTCCCGGCTTTTTGTTCTTCGAGTAAGCCTTGAGTTTGCACAAAGCGGTTGCGAAAATAAGCTCGTCCATCTTTGAAGGCGATCGCACAAACCATCCCGTCGCCGTCAAAGGGATGATGCACCGGATAGCCGTTGATATCGAGTAATCCTGGCCCAACTCGAAATAGGGTTCCGCAGAGTTCGGCGGGAATCTCGCCGTCTAGGTTGTCGAGCCAATACTCAGATTCTTGGGGTTGGGAGAGATACCCCCGCTTCCAATCGTCGCGGCTGTAGTCTTGGGGGAGAGAACGAGGTTGAGTGTACACGAGGTTTTTAAAGAGATAAATCGACAAATAACAAGCTTGTTATCACTAATGTTACATATTGTAACGATTTATCCCAAGCTGCGACGGGGATCGCACCCCGGACTTCTGTACAATGAGGGCGATCGCGCCCTGTTACGGTTGAGTTATGTCTGACGGAGAAAGTCTGCTATCCCCCAATACCCTCTGGCCACGCACCTTAGAACAAACCCAGTTCGCGCTCGACTGTGGTGCTCTACAGCCAATTCCCACGGAATTTGAGTATTTGCAACAGGGAGAGATTCGTTTTCTGGTACGAACTTTAGCCAATATCGATCGCAAGGCTAAAGCCAAAGCCGCAGAAACTCGTCAAGCTGAAGCCACGGGGAAACCGTTTAACCCCTTTCTCCCCTACGATGAGAAGCTCTTTGTGGCGAATCTCTCTCCCAGCCATGTCTGTCTCCTGAATAAGTTTAATGTGGTGGAGCATCATCTGCTGATTGTGACGCGGGAGTTTGAGCATCAGAACACCTGGCTGACGCTGGCGGATTTTGCGGCGTTACAGGTGGGATTGCGGGAAATCGACGGGTTGGGGTTCTATAACGGTGGCACTGAGGCGGGTGCGAGTCAACCCCATAAACATTTACAACTGATTCCGCTTCCCTTGATGCCCGATGGCGATCGCTTGCCCATTGAGGGGGCGATCGCGCAAACTGAGTATGCTGGGACAGGATTGGACAAAATCGGTCGCTCCCCCGGGTTTCCCTTCAACCATGCGATCGCTCCCATCTCTCCTGACAGCTCCCCTGAGCAACTCCAGCAGCAGTATTATCGTCTCCTCAACGCCGTTGGCTTAATCGACGCAACCCCCCGCACAGAGCGACAAACGGGAGCCTATAACCTCCTGATCACAAGAAATTGGTTGATGGTGGTTCCGCGATCGCAAGAAGGATTCGCCGGAATCTCCCTGAATGCGTTAGGATTCGCTGGTGCCTTACTGGTTCGCAATGAGGCACAATTGCAACACCTCAAAACCCTGCAACCTCTCAACCTCCTCGCCAACGTCGTTGCGGGATAACCTCACAAGCGCGGTAGATTGGTCACAGCGATGACCCTCCCAGCTATCACCTAACCGGAAATAAGGCGTCATTCACAACAAGCCAACGGCAATCTCCGCCATGTACTCGCATTTTTGATAATTCCCTAATTGCCTCTCCTCTAACTTCTCAAACCCTTGACCTTTGACCGTTGACAAACCCTTTTTCATGAGTTAGACCTGTGGAGTAGCTCATGAAAACACGACGTAGTCGGCCCGAGTCAATCATCTCGGTGACGGTCTGGGCCTCGACAGCCATGACGGTCTTGGCTCGTCTGGTGACGGCTCTATCCAATACCGGTTATCCAACTCTGGCGCATCAAGGAATATCAAATAGATCTAATGAATGGAATTTGCAGTTTGGGTAACGATGTTGTCTTTGATCAACTGGTGGCCTTGCTCAATAGCATCGATGAGGTGTTAGGAAGGCAAACCCCAGTTTGCATCTATCCTTTTGACGATCGCACCGAACGAATTGCGGCTGAGATTGCCAAGCGTCCTAATGTGACCTTATACGACGATCGCCAATCAATTGAGCGTTGGGATCGCTTTATGCAAAATGCGGCTCCCGAACGCTTAAACAAAGACAAATTTCGGCTCTATGGCGCTCATCGGCGCTTTTGTGCCTTTGATGGGCCATTTGATCGCTTTATTTATATGGATGCCGATACCTTAGCGATGAGTCCTTTGGATCATGTATTCCAAAAACTGGATGATCATGACTGGGTGGTTTATGACTTTCAATTTAAAAATGCCAGCAAAATCTATAATTTAGACTCCCCTAAATTATACGACATTTTTAGCCAAAAGCGGATTCAAGCCGAGGTATTTTGCTCTGGATTTTACGGAGCTAAGGGAGGTCTATTTAACGAAACGTTGCGAGAGCAAATTCTAAATCACTTGAAATCGGGAGACTATCAATATCTTTACCGAGGCGCTGGAGAGCAACCGCTTTTGAATTACATGGTCATGCGATCGGGACTATCAAGTTATAATTTTGCCAAGCAAATTCCCGCCGAGCAACGAACAGGATGTAGTGCCACCTCCAAACATTTCCAAGAGAACAATCACATTTTATATGACAAGGGGAATCGACTCACCTATATTCATTATATAGGCGTCCAGCCTAGTACGATTCAGCGAGTTTGTCAGGGAGAAAATGTAGATTTTCCCTATCGCGATCTATTTCTCTACTATCGCTACCTTCACGAACCAGAACAGCGCCCGATATTCAAGGAACCACCAACCTCAACCAAGACTAGCTCGCCAGCGAATCTAGGTCAACGTTTGCTGCGGAAACTCACCTCATTTCGCCGTTAGAACAGTCATGCGCCAAATCCCTAACATGACTTCTGCCATTTATTCTTCCTAAGACCATGAAAAGCGGTATTTATACATTTGCCAACGATGTTGTTTACGACCAACTCATCGCCTTACTCAACAGTATCGAAGATAATGCCGGGACTGATGTTCCCGTTTGTATTATTCCCTATAATTCCCAAACAGAGAAAATCGAACAAGAACTTAAGAACCGAAGCCATGTTTTCTTGTTTGACAATCAGGATTCCATCAACTTTTGGGAAGATTTCATGATTCAAGCTTGGATGGCCAATACAACCGCCCAAAAAATCTGGAAAGAGCAGGGAAAGCCAGCGGTACGCCGAGTTAACTTCGTCAGAAAACTTTGTAGCTTTGATGGTCCATTTGACAAATTTGTTTACATGGATGCAGATACACTACTCATGGACTCCCTGGCTCCCATTTATGAAAAGCTAGACACCTATGATTGGGTGGTCAATGACTTTCAATACAAATCCGACCTCCATGATATTTTTAATCCAGAAAAACAAGATATATTAGAAAATGTTATTGGCTTAGAAAAAGCGAAATCTCAGATTTTTTGTGCAGGTTGGTTTGCCTCAAAAAAAGATGTCTTTAATCGCCAACGAATGGCAGAATTACTAGAGTATATAAACTCCGGAGATGCTGAAGTTTTGTCATTGCGAGGTTCAGATCAACCCCTCTACAACTACCTAGTCTCTCGCAGTGGACTTTCCTTTTATAACGTTGCCTATAATAACCCAGAAGAAGCAACCGGCAGTCATTGGTCATCTAACTTTGACGTCATCGACAACCGATTACACGACAAGGGACGACGAATCAATTATATTCATTTCATGAGCATTCCCGCCGCTAAATTCCGAAACCTATGTCAAGGGGAGAATGTCAATATTCCCTATCAAGATGTATTTCTTCATTATCGCTACTTGAAATCCCCCTCAGACTGTCCAACCTTAAAAGACCCAAGTCAATGGCTACAATTAAAGAGACGGTTGCAGCAGCTCGTCGGTAAGATTGCCAAAAAGGTAAAATTAAAACTGCGATCGAGTTAGTCCCGAGATTGGGGTTAACCTTAGATTTTAGCTCAGCTAAGAGATGACCAGGACGATGAGCGAACTGTCTCGCCCTGAGTTCCCTTCAGCCAAAACCCGCTATAATTTTAGTTTTGTAGCTTGGCTGTTGCGCCCCATTTTTTATCTATGAAAACGAGTCTCATTGGAATCGGAGTTGTTATTCTTGGCGCAGGAATTGCGCTAGGCGTTACCAACCCTAGCCGCGAAGACTATCAAGTCTATGCGGGAGATATTCTGGCCACACATCTCAAAGAGGACGTGTGTACCGACTTGGGGGGAGGCCAAGATCTCTGTCAGTCCTTCGTCGAAGAGAGCCGTCCCCAACTACAACGCATTATCGATCGCAACACCAGCCGCGACAACTTCTTTATCTTCAGCATCTACCGCACGGAACTGGTGCTACCGATTCCCATTCCGGGAGTTCCCGAGATTCACGCTGAAACCGTTGGCGGTTTGACGCAGTTCCACACCTACCAACTCGAAGAACAATAATCGCTAGTGAGCAATTAAGCTGTTTAAGCGGGTCTTCCCTCGCTCCTGTCACGGAAGACTCCGACCAGCTCAACTGTCTCGGGGCTGGTTGTACCCCACAACTTGGGCAAAATGCTGAGCAAAATGCTGGGCAAAATGTAAAGTTTTGAGAAGCGATGCTTGCCTATCCGGTAAATCGCTATAAAGTGATTAAAGTTTAAACGCTTCTATATATTCTATGACTGTTCAACTAGCCAGCTTACTGCGAGAAGGGACAGGACAGGCCCACACCGCAGCGGAAAACACGGCCTATATGAAATGCTTTCTCAAGGGGATTGTCGAGCGGGAACCGTTCCGTAAACTCCTGGCGAACCTCTATTTTGTCTATCGAACCCTAGAAGAAGAACTCGAACGTCACAGCGAAAACCCCGTCATTGCGGGGATTCACTTCCCCCAATTGCGGCGAACGGAGAACCTGGAGGCGGATTTAGCCTTTTATTATGGGGAGAACTGGCGTGAGCAAATTCAGCCGCTCCCGGAAGGCCTGACCTATGTCAATCGCCTCAAAGAGATTTCCGAGACAGAACCGGCGTTGCTTGTCGCTCATGCGTACACCCGCTACATGGGAGATTTATCGGGGGGACAAAGCCTGAAAAACATTGTCCGTTCAGCGTTGGAGCTTCCTCCCAATCAAGGAACGGGCCTGCATGAGTTTGCAGCTTTCCCCACTCCCGAAAGCCGACGCAACTTCAAGGTTGAATATCGCGATGCGTTGAATGCACTCCCCGTCGATGAGGCTTTAGCTCACAAGATTGTTGAGGAAGCCAATTTAGCCTTTCAACTCAACCGTGATGTTATGCACGGATTAGAGGCGGATGTGAAAGCGGCGGTTGGCGATCATGTGTTTGATTTACTCACCCGCCAGGATAAGCCGGGAAGTACGGAAAAGTCCCATCCTGTGGCCAGTTAAATCAGAGGTTATCCTCTCAATCGTTCTGCGATCTCTCCTAACTCTCACCGCTGGCGATCGCGACTTGTCTTCACTTGGGCGATCGCCAGTTTTTTTAATGCAAAATCGTACCCCATTTTGTTCTGAAGTTACTTGATTCCTATGGAAGTTTCCACCCAATCGGTTCGCTTTGACGCTCAACTCCTGCAAAAACATAATCATCCCACCCCTCGCTACACCAGTTATCCCCCCGCCACAGAACTAAGTCCCGATTTTAATGAGCAGGACTTCTATGAGGCGATCGCCCGTGGAAATGCCAAGAAAACGCCACTTTCTCTCTATTGTCACATTCCTTTTTGTGAAACGGCTTGTTACTTTTGCGGCTGTAATGTCATTGTGACGCAGCTTAAAAATAAAGTCGTCAATCCTTACCTGGACTATCTTTTTAAAAACATTGAACAAACGGCTCCTTTAATTGACGGCGATCGCCTCGTGCAACAAATGCACTGGGGAGGCGGAACCCCCAACTATCTCAACCCAGAACAACTCGAACGACTCTGGAACAAGCTGCATGACCATTTCACCTTTGCCAAGGATGCAGAACTCTCCATTGAAGTCAACCCCCGCTATATCGATCGCAACTACATTCTTTTCTTACGAAAACTCGGCTTCAACCGTATCAGCTTTGGGATTCAAGATTTCAATCCCCAAGTGCAAGAAGCCATCAACCGCGTTCAGCCAGAAGAACTCCTCTTTAATGTCATGGCCTGGATGCGAGAAGCAGATTTTGAGAGTATCAACGTTGATCTAATTTACGGACTTCCCTATCAAACCCTCGATACCTTCGGAGAAACCATCAGCAAAACCATTAAACTGAATCCCGATCGCATTGCGGTGTTTAACTTCGCCTATGTTCCTTGGATGAAACCCATCCAAAAACGGATTCTTGAAGACACCCTCCCCAGTTCCGAAGAAAAACTGGAAATCGTCCACATGACCATTGACGAATTGACCGATAACGGCTATGTTTTCATTGGCATGGATCACTTTGCTAAGCCAGGAGATGAGTTGGCGATCGCCCAACGCAAAGGAGAACTTCACCGCAACTTCCAAGGCTACACCACCAAACCCGACTCAGAACTCTTTGGTTTTGGTGTCACCTCCATCAGTATGCTGCATGATGTCTATGTGCAGAATCACAAAAGCTTGAAAGACTTTTATCGAGCCGTTGACGAGCGGAAAACCCCCATTGAGAAACTCGTAAAACTCGGCAAACCCGACAATCTCTTGCGTCGGGAAGTGATTATGGAATTGATGTGTCACTTCCGCCTCGACAAACGGGAGATTTCCCAGAAGCATGGGATTAATTTTGATGAGTATTTTGCCCTCGATTTGCAGATTCTGAAAGACTTTGAAGATGACGGCTTAGTCATCAATGGTTGTGATATCCTAGAAGTAACCCCCAGTGGGCGTTTGATGGTTCGGAACATCGCCTACTGTTTTGATGCCTATAGCCGCGATCGTAAACAACAGCGCTTCTCCAAGTCGATTTAGAAGTGCAACAGTTACCGAAGCAACTGAAGTGAGTCGCCTCCTGGTTTAATAACTGAGGTCTCCAAAGAGAGAGTTTATGGTTGTCCAGAAAGGATTTAGATGACCATCTTCTCTCTCTTTTAAGAAGTTTTCAACAAAAAAATGTAGCTCTTCAATAGATAATACTTCATCTAAAAAAGGCTCAATAACTAATTTTCTAGCCGCTCGAAGTTTAGGGATATTTAGCCCTAATTTTTCAATAGTCACACGAGCTGCTGTATCTTGATTATCCTGTGGCTGGATATGACCATCTGCTGTGAACTTAAAACGAGCTTCTGAGTTTTTCTCCAGAGGAGACAGAAGCAAAACCTCATCAAACCAATCTCCTTTAAGATTTCCACAATGACGTGGCTCACCTTTACAAATTTGGTTTTGACAAGAGCAGAGAAGATTATAAAAATCAAGGGAATCCACGGTAGGATCAGATTGAGGTCTAAAATGTTCAATATGAGAGTTAACAGCATCAAGTGCTTGCTCACAGTAACAACACAAATAGCCTTGCTCAACCATGAGTGCTTTTTTAACAGATTGTTTTAAAGAACCTCTGAGTTCTTGATAAGAGGGAGTCCAATCCGCGTTCGCCTGTTGTTTCCAATTAGTTAACTCAGGTGGTTCTCCTTTTTTCTGAATGTACTTCATTTTCCGATAAGCTTTTTACGTTGAATTAAAATCTCAGCTTTTGTTAACTCTGGGTCATCGCCAATTAGCTGTCGTATATCCTGAATCTTTTGATGTGCTGTCTCACATTGATCAAGGCTGATCATTTCATAAATCTCATGAAGTGTTTGACTCACCGCCGTCGGTCGTGTTGTCTCTAACTCCATGATATCTTCTAAAATTCGATCAACCGGTTTCCCATAAGATTCTGAGGGATTTTGGACTTGAAGTCCCTCATGATTCCGGTTAAGTAGCATAACAGTTTCAGCTTCAACATGAGTCAGAACATGAGGCGAATGAGTCGAAACAATAAACTGACAATTCGGAAAAACTTTTTGTAACTTAGGAGCAATCATTCGTTGCCATTTTGGATGTAAATGCAAATCCAATTCATCAATTAAAATAACCCCCTTACCCTGTAAAGGATTAGCGCGATTGGGATTGGCGATCGCCATCCGACGTGCTAAATCACCAACCATAGCAATCAGACACTTTTCCCCATCGGAAAGTTGGTTCACAGTGAGAATCTCACCATTCTTTTCAACTTCCATGCGCAGAGGACTGCGACGAACCGTTAAGTTCTGAAATTCCGGTAAAAGCTGACTGATTGCACTGCGAACCGCCTCGAGTTGACGATCTCGGTGAGCCTCCTGATCCTCTTCTCTAAATAACGGGAGCTGTTGGACTAAAATCTCATTCTCCAAATCTTCCCGTTCTCGAAACCACTCAAAAAATGTTCTAAAATTTGCCCCCGTCGTCAGAGCCTGATCATACGCACTCAGTAAATCAAACCGATGACTGCTACGAATACGCAGAGGAATATCTAAAACAGCTCGATGAACCGGATAATAGACAAACAGGGGAAGATTCACCCCAGAGTCAGCCTGAGAAATTTGACCTTGAAGCGTTTTTGTATAGTGACTCAGTTGCTGTAACTCACTCGGTTGAGGCGGATTACCATATCCGCGACGACTCTTAGACAATCTCCAAGACAAAGATTGATGTTCATCCGCACAAACGATCTCTAGCGAAGCCCAAGACTTTCCATTCATAATCTCGGCTTCAGACAGCGATCGCCCCGAAGTTCCAGACTGTCGCATCCGGCTCACCATCCAAGATAAGAGAATGGCGATCGCATCGAGAACCGTAGATTTCCCCGCACCATTCACCCCCACTAAGACATTCAGCCTCTCATGGAGATTCAACGATAACGAAGCAGCACCACGGTAATGGGTGAGAGAGAGCCGTTGGATGTACATGACCGGGAGTATCGGTAAAATGGGTCTATGCTCACCTTACCGGAAAAACCGTATCCACATGGAGCCGATTCTCAACCCGGCTCCCTCCTAACCCCCATCTATCGCAGCTGCTTTATTTCTATTGATGAGTAAAACCGTCTATCCCGGCGAAATCTTCCCCAACACCCACGACTTCGACGAGGGGATTCGCACCCTTCTCCCCCGCTACAGTGAAATGCTCGATAGCATTACTCGCTGTGTTCCCACCGACTGTTCAACCCTGATCGATCTCGGGTGTGGAACTGGGGAGTTAAGCCTACGACTATTAAACCACTGTCCCCAAGCACAAGTTCTGGCCATCGACTACTCGCCGCGTATGCTGGAATTTGCCCATCACAAAATCACCCAGGCCGGCTATAACAACCGTTGGGAGCCGATTCGCGCTGATTTTGGTGACTTAGCCTCTCGTAGCGGGGGTGATGTGGCGATTCAGGGTGCTGAAGCCTGTGTGTCGTCCCTGGCGATTCACCATCTCAGTGACGAGATGAAACAAACCTTGTTTAACTGGGTGTTGAGCATCTTAGAGCCGGGGGGCTGTTTTTGGAATGCTGATCCCGTAGTTCCTGAAACCCCTCATCTCAGAGAAGTGTATCAGTCCGTGCGCGAGGAGTGGGCGGAGAAAAAAGGGGAGGCGATCGCCGCCACCCGCGCTAAAGTAGGCGAGAGTGTTCCCCAAGGCCATTCAGGACAGGATCGCCTAGCCAGCTTGCAAACCCATCTGCAAATGCTAACCTCAGCCGGTTTCCAAGATGTCGCCATTCCCTGGAAGTATTTTGGCTTTGCAGTGTTCGGCGGCTACCGAGGAATCAAGGATAAATGACAATTTGCGCTTGACAATTATCCTTGATTATGTATTAAGTTACTCCTCATCGGGATCAACCCCTAACTCCCGCAAGCGGGCCGCCAGACGTTCAGCTCGTTGATGTTCTTGCTCGGCCCGTTGATGTTCTTGCTCGGCCCGTTCCTCCCCATGTAACAGTAAATTCCCCTGACTATCCCACCAACGCAGCCAAGGGAGTTCCATATTGCCATAACGTCCCGTCCAGATCCCTAACTCAACCCCCAATTCAGAAATG
>LJZT01000127.1 GCA_001314905.1 Phormidium sp. OSCR | reverse complement strand
CGCAGTTTGGCCTCGGTTCCCAGGGCGATCGCCTTGGCTTCATGGTGCGCTTTCATGGCCCGTCGCCCCTCTGATGACCCTGCACTGGCTTTAATGAAGTGTCGAATTTCAGCTATAGTACTGGCCGAGCCAAATAGGACGTAGGATGGATAGAGAAATTTAGCTTGTGCAGTCGTATAGCGTCCTAGCTTTCATGGCTACTGCTATACTATTCAAGGGTAAGCTTTACGACCAACCCGAAAAGCGTTATAAAATTTGTGATAAAAATTTGCGAGTTCGTTCTTGCTTGGGATTTTTGAAAAATTCAGATGGTGTAGATACTTCAATAATCATCCCTTCATCCATAAGGACCACTTTATCTGCAACTTCTCGGGCAAAACCAACTTCATGAGTAACAACAACCATTGTCATTCCAGAGTTTGCTAAATCTCGCATTACTTCTAATACTTCACGTACCATCTCAGGATCTAAAGCAGAAGTCGGCTCATCAAATAGCATGATTTTAGGTTGCATAGCTAAAGCGCGGGCAATTGCAACTCGTTGCTGCTGTCCTCCAGATAATTGTCCTGGATACTTTTGTGCTTGTTCTAGAATACCTACCCGTTCTAATAACTGCATCGCAACATCCTTCGCCTTAGTAGGAGACCATTTGCGTACCCATTTGGGAGCTAAAATGACATTTTGCAAGACTGTAAGGTGAGGAAATAAATTAAATTGCTGAAAGACCATACCCACCTCTTTACGGATCGTATCAATATTTCTTAAATCATCCGATAGTTCAACACCATCAATTAAGATTTTGCCTTTATTAAAATTTTCGAGTCCATTAAAAGTTCGTATAAAAGTTGATTTGCCAGAACCTGATGGACCCATAATCACGGTCACTTCTCCCTCGCCAATAGCCATACTAACACCCCGGAGAGCATGGAATTTTTCATACCACTTATGGACATTTTCTACCGTAATAATGGGATTCGGTTTACTCATAACAATAATAGTTCCAGATTGGCTTGGAAAATTGCATCGAAAAAAATTCAACAATTACATCTAAAATAACATGTATATAAATTTAATTTTCTCCCTTTATGTTAATTTTTAATAAGTCCAAGTAAAAGCATCTTTTGGCCAAGGTAAACGCATCAAATTTTTCTTAAGATTAAGGTTCGTATTTTAACGATTTCCTGGGGACAGCGATTATAAGCCATCAAGTTATCAAGGCAGGGTATACTGAATAAGCGGCGGTAAATTGCTATAAAGTTTCCGAACTACAGTTGAATGATATATCTAAGTTTCATTAAAGTTTACCCACTGCTAACTTCTGCTCTAACTTACGGCTAGCCCACGACATTCCGTAGCATAATATCCAATAAATGATTCCGATAAAAATGTAAACCTCGGCATAGTCCCCGATAAATTCAGGCTGAGCAAGAATGGATCTAGCTATTCCGGTCAATTCTACTAGACCAACCAGTGCCAGTAAAGATGTATCTTTCAATAATCCAATAAATTGACCAACAATTGCTGGTATAACGGCACGTAAGGCTTGAGGTAGCACAATCAGTAGTACCACCCAGGGTGTTGACAAACCTAAAGCCTTAGCCGCTTCAATTTGTCCTCTTGGGACTGATTGCAACCCCCCACGGACATTTTCTGCCATGTAAGCAGCACTAAAAAGACTCAATCCAACAATTGCTCGTACAACGCGATCAGGACGAACTCCGATAGGCAGGAATAGGGGAAGCATAACTTGTGCCATAAACAAAATACCAATCAGAGGAAATCCCCGAACAATTTCTATATAAAAAATACAAATCCAACGCAATATAGGCAAAGAACTTTGGCGTCCTAATGCTAACAAAACTCCAGCGGGAAAACATAAGATAATACTTATGGTTGACGTCACCAAAGTAAGTAACAAACCGTTCCATAGCTGAGTGGGAATTTGCCGCAACCAAAATCCTCCAGTCACCAGCCAGCATATTAGTAGAAGAGTTATAATCCATGTGGGGATAACGAGTTTTGTGTATCGACTACGAACATAAATTGTCCATATGGAAAGGAAAGTAATACAAGAAATCAATCCGACTGCTATTCCTAATCTCCAGTGCAGTTCTATGGGATATCTACCCACCAAAAATAATCGCCAGTTGACTAACACTACCTGCCAGTCGGCTAGGAAGACAGCCCAATAGCCAAAAATATTTGCAACTCTATAAATTACAAATATACAAACAAAAGTCAGAATACTATTAAACCAGTTATTAAACAAATTACGGCGAAGCCATATCCATTGTGGAGATTGAACAACCGATATCAATTTATTTTGTGTTTTGGGTTTCATGGATTTATATTTTCATATAGTATAATTTAAACCAATTAACGTTCTTTTAATTGAACGCTCTTATTATAAAAATTCATAAAAACAGAAATAATTAAGCTTATTATCAAGTAGGTCGCCATAAGTATGATCATTACTTCTACTGCACGTCCTGTTTGATTAAATGTTGTCGAAGCAACGAAATAAATATCCGGGTAACCAATGGCAATCGCCAAACTGGTGTTTTTTGCTAAGTTCAAATATTGACTTGTTATAGATGGTATCATCGTTCGCAAACCTTGTGGAAAAATGACTAGTCGCATGACCAAAGTTGGATTAAGTCCCAAAGATTTTGCGGCTTCCCACTGTCCCTTAGGTACAGACTCGATTCCCGCACGGACAATCTCGGCGATAAATCCAGCTGTATGAAGAGCTAACCCAATCAACAGAGCGGAAAACTCTGGTGAAAATTGAATGCCACCAACAATTTTCCCATTTTCCATAATTCTTGGAATTGTCCAAGGTAAGGGTAAAGCAATCACTTGCTTACTAAGATAAACTCCAAGTGGGCCTTTGATAGCATTCTCAATTCCTGGTAAACTCAGAAAAACCACTGAGTACCAAAATAATAATTGCAATAATAGAGGTGTATTCCGAAGTACTTCTATGTAGACTAAGGAGATTTTTCGCAACAGCCAATTGTCCCATAATCTACAAACTCCGATTATAAGTCCTAAGACGGTTGCCAATGTAATCCCTAGTACAAGAACCCTCAAGGAATTTAGCAATCCAATCAATAAAGCGCTAAAATAAGTCGAGCTTCTATCATATTTAATAAGAGTTTCACGAATATCAAAAGCAGCTTGAGAACTTAAGAAATTAAAACCCAGACTCATACCTTGCTCTTGCAAGTTACGCTCTAAGTTTTGCAAAAGAAGAAACCCAAAAGCCACAACCAAAACCAAAAGTGCAACCTGTATGGATATCATCCAGAAACGACGATCATTCCAGAACTTTATCATGTCCCAATTTGTTAATCCACAAAATATACAACTAAGGTTTTTGGTAGATGTTAGACGCCTCAGACTTATAAATCAGCTTGGAATATGCCGTTCACAAGTCTATTGAATGCAAATTCTTAACTCTTCTAGATATTCAGTCATGAGTCCAGCTCAAGCAAAGACTTGCAAAGACTTTGGTTTGTACTAACCTGCATTACCCATGAAAACGTGCATTTTAAGCTAAACCAAAGCCTGGAATATACAGTTAAACTGTTTAACTCTAAGGTTTTCAAATTATTTTTGGGTGGTCGCTCAAAAATAATTACAGTCTAAGCCCAAAAAGGATAAGCACATATCCTAACGAAAAGGTGGCGAATACATCAAGCCTCCGTCTGTCCACAATTGATTTAGATTCCTTTCAAGATTGAGTGGTGTATCGGGACCTAAATTGCGACTATAAATTTCTTCGTAGTTACCGACATGATTGATAACCCGAACTGCAAAATCATTAGTTAAACCTAAGTCTTCACCCAAATCTCCTTCTACGCCTAGAAAGCGTTTGATTTCAGGATTGTCACTATTGAGCATCTCCTGCAGATTTTCGGACGTAATTCCGAGTTCCTCCGCATGGATAGTAACATTGATAACCCAGGTAACTAGATCAGACCACTGAGCATCGCCAGGACCAACTGCTGGTGCTAAGGGTTCTTTCGAAATGGTATCATCTAAGATTACATGCTCTTCAGGAACCGGGAATTGAGAGCGTCGAGACACCAGTTGAGAACGATCTGAAGTTACAGCCTGACAACGACCCTGGAGATACGTTGAATAGGCAACGTTGATATCATCAAACACAACAAGTTCATATTCAACACCAAGACTTGTCATGCGGTCAGCAATATTTTGTTCATTGGTCGTACCGGTTTGAGTACAGATTGCTCTCCCCTCAAGATCAGCCAGAGTACTAATTCCGCTATCTGCACTTACCATAACTCCCTGCCCGTCATAGAATACCACCGGACTAAATGCCATTCCAATAGCACCGGTATCACGACTAAGTGTCCATGTGGTGTTACGACTTAGGAGGTCTACTTCCCCACTTTTAACCGCCGTGAAACGCTCGCTGGCACTGAGATTTCGAAATTCTACCGCATCAGGATCATCAAAAATAGCTGACGCGACTGCCCGACATATATCAACATCGAGTCCTGCATATCTGCCCGTGGAATCTACATAGCTAAATCCTGGCAACTCACCACTAACACCACAGACAAGTTGACCTTGATTCTGTACTTGGATTAGTTTCCGTGAGTCCGAGCTAGAAGTGGTATTTTCTTGATCAGATGATCCATCGCAACCAGTAGTCGCAACAGCTAAACCTAGACATAAACCTACCAGGGTTGAAAAATTGATTTGACCTAGTGCCATATTTCAGAATTTAAGGCTGCATTGTTAGCCCAGTCAGAACTTTCTCAGTTTCAGGAATGTAATTTATAGATAGATTACAATTAAAACCTGGACGCTGATTATATCCAATAAACCATAAATATCTAAAATTGTCAATGTCAAATTGTTTTGAGTTGACAGCACGCTTAAAGAAAAGCTTCCAGATTTAGGATTATAAGTCTGAAGAATGCACGGCACAGCGAAAGATTCAATATCAGAGCAGAAGATTCTGCTTTGATCGAAGGCATTTAAAACTATTTTATTATATGAGAGAAAGTAGACATATCGGTACAGACAAACTAGACACTATCTCTGACTCTCTACTTTATTCGCTAAACTCGAACAACCAGAATCAACAAAAAACAATCTGAAGATATAACAGATAAAATGCTAGGACCGCAGTCTGCTATGATTATTGAAGTCAGCAGTATGTTCTAAAAAGAATGACCACAGTTTGAGCAAAAATTATCACTCAAACCATTGATGTGACCGCAGTTGCTACAAACTTTAGTTTGGGAATCTATACCAGAATTAGCAAAACTCATAGTTGGTTGATCGCTTTTATCCGGAAAAGACGTGCCCTCAGAGTCTGTTACTTCAAATCCAATTCCTCGTTGAGCATCATGCGAGTCACTGGCACTGTGTTCATCATCACTAGGAAGTTTTGGCAAATTATTCTCCTGCAAGAAATCTTTAATAATTCGGCTTTCTTGCTTGTAGACCGGGTTAGTGCTTCCCCCATCTCGACGGAAATGATTTTCGCGCTCGTTAAGATAAACCCTTAATTTGCGTGACAGTGATTGCTTTTGTCTAAGCGTTTGAGCATTTTCCAGAATAGTCTGTAGTTGCTCCTCGATTTCTTGTTTATCATTAGAAGCCACTGACAAATCTAAAATTTGGATGGCTTCTTCCCAGTTTTCAGCCAACACGATAGTTTCTACATCACCTTGAACGTCCTTGTTATAACAAACTGCACTTCGACCGCTGTACGAATAGATTTCATATCGCAAAACTTCTAAAGCACGACTAAGTACAACCAGTTTTGTGATGTCTGGGCTTGCTGGACTTAAGTCCCAAAACTGACTGAAGTTTTCCTGCATGTGAACGGTAACTTCTCTTTTCCTATTTTGATTTTCTAGTGCCTCTCGTTCCGATTTAAATCTCTGACCGCGCCACTTCTGGTAGGCTTGACGTAATTGCTTTATACCCTCTATGCATCGAAGGGAAAAGCCACCAACTTCGTGAACCGCTATGATTTTGTGTCGTTCTCGTCCTGTCAAAGTTGCAAGTTGACTAAAATTCTGTCGCAGATACGTGACTTGTTGCTGAGCTGGTTCGTGTTGAGTATCTTCCCCACCCAATAGGCCAACAAGAGAAACTTTCTGATACGTGAATTGAGGATCAGAAAGACCAGGAATTACACGACTTAATACCACTAATGGTTGAGACTTCTCGGCGAGAATCTTTATTTGTGCCTCTCTCTCAGAATCTTTAGGATATTGCTCCATCAAAGCAAGACAGGCATCTAATTTGGATTTGATTTTGCTTTGCTCAGAAGCATTGTTGATAAAACTGTCTGCTGTCTCTAAAACAAACCTACTAAATTTGGGATAATCAATAACACCGTCAGTCCTCTCTATATCAAATAGCCTGAAACTTTGGCCTGATATCACGGATTTTCTTTGCAAAGACCCAGCCTGGTCTAAAATCTGTTCGGTCATTTGCGGTGCCAAGACTTCGATTCCTTGGTAGGAATTAATAAAATCGGTGTACAGATCATAAACTCTCTCTCGTGAATTTTCAAAAAGATTGAGTCCTACAATTTTCATTGTAGTAATTCGCTCAACATCACCCTCAGAAGTTTCCAACAATCTCTCTGATGAGGATTCGATTCGTTGTAACCACCGATTTAATCGGTTCTTTAAGATATCTACAGTTTTTTGTAGTTCTTTTAAAACCTCAATTGCAATCTGTCTAGATTTATATTCTAAACGAGATGCCCAAGACAACCTTAAACCTGATAATGCCTGATCATAAGCCTTTTTAATCTTGTCTTGTTTGCGAATCATCCATTGACTGGCTGACTGACTAATCTCACCGATTGCCTTGTCATACCTCTTTTGACCGGCTTGTTCGCTAACAATCCAGGTTTGATCAGCCTCTCGCTGAAAACGACTAATTTCTGACGTGAAAATATCTCCCATGTAATCCAGCATTGCTTGAACGAACCTGGGCCCTCGTGTACGATCTTCTAGGTAGTCGTATAACTTTTCTTCAATTTTTATAATTCCTTGACTAACTAACTCAGATCGATTCTCATACATTTTTTGAAGAAAATCTCCATGTCGTCTCTCTTCCGGAGATGTATCGGAAAATTTAACCGCTTTGTACTCCTCAACCTTGGGCTGGATATAATCAACTAATCCTAAGATGTTTCCTGTCTCTTTAGCTAGAGGATTAGGCATCTGAGCTTTACACTGAAGAAGTTTTAGCTCAGCAACCTCGGCATCCAAATCACTAACCCGCTGGGAAGCCTGACTGGTTAACTGCCGATCACCCGCCAACGAAACGGCTTTGAGAAGATCACCACCGACCAGCTTCATATTCTTTAACTCACTCTGAATCTCTTCGCGAGGTTCTGGCGGCAATTGACTATCAGTATTTAGCCACCACTTGTAGAGATCACCAGCTAGACGATGACCAATAAAGTTATAAATTGTAGGAAGCGGAATTTCTATCGTTGCTAGACCGAAACTCATGAAATTTCGTGGGTAAGCCTGTCCCTCCGGAGACTGATCGAGTTGAGCAGCAAATCCCTTGAAGTTATCCCGTAAAGATCGCTTGTAACTTGAAAAATTAGATACTAAGTCTAAGAAGATGTTTTGAGCGCACATCTCTCGAACATCATTAATATCCAATTGCACGCGTGAGCCGTTACTCGTACCAACAAAGTATATAAAATCGTAGGGAGTTCTATCTGCAATCTCATCAGGCATTTGATCATCCCGCTCATAAGCACTCAGAAACTTAGTTCTACTGTCAGAAAAATAATTTAGCTCCATTAGTGCTGCATAACCGTTCTCTTTTACCCTGGATTTGTCACCAGCACTACTAAATGCATCTGGAGAGGGGATAATTGCTGTGGTTTCTATCTCTTGCCCAGAAAACCAGCGACGAAGACAATACCCCAAATCTATCAACATTCCACTTCCTGTCCCTCCAGAAATAGAGGCGACCACAAAAATATTTAGCTTGTTAGCAACTTGCAACCCGTACTCGCTAGCTATAAAGTCTTTATTGAAATCAGTTCGTCTTTTCGCACTTTCTGTGGCTTGTCTAATCCCGTCATGGTTAAAAAAGAACGCAAATCGACCGCAAGCACGAATCTGCTTTGCCCCCTCGACGCTAGCTAGAAGAGTTGTATCTGATACAAGTTCAGTAGGCAACCAGTCCTGATAGTAAGGAAACCTCGACAGATTGTTGACTATTTCAGAAGCTTCTTCATAGGAAACCTGAGCCCAGTGCTTCTCAAATTCTTTCAGTTCGGGACCTGCCATACTTGTCTGCTGAACCTTGTACTGATTATCAGTATCAATGTGCAGGAATGAGAGGACAGGGAGATTATCGAGCGTTCCATAGGACTCTACGACCAAACGCCGCAACCTGGAAATCACCTCCAAGCCGGTACCACCCACACCAATCACTAGAGTCGGAGCGATTGTCTTCCGTTGCAAATCTGTCAGTGGCATGGTATTCTCCCCTATCTTTATATCTTTAGTTAAAACTTTAATCCGACCTAAGCTAGACCCCGTGGAAATTAGCACCCATTCATAACGTAAAAAATCCCAGCTATAAATCTACCGACAAGAACAGGATTCATATACACCCAAATTAAGGGAGCTACAACTGTCCACAACACGGCCTGGGCGTAGGCTATTTTTCCCGCTACACTGTACCTTAATTTTAACCGGTAACAGAGGATTATGTCAAGCGGTAGGATCATCATCCATGTCAAACTAATCCAAGAACAAGTTAGCCACAAGAATACAAAGGGTCGATTAGAATTAAGGCTATCGAATACCTGAAATCCCAAGCGAGCTAGACCACAAGTGTTTGCAATCTCGTCATAAGATTGACTTGCTATGTCTTCTAAAATCTCTATCCAAAATGCAGGAGACAACAAATCCAAAACGTATGTCAACCCGGCTAATACAAAAAATGTAAAAGCCAAAGAACTAGGAACATAAAAGAGTGGATTATGGTAAACAGGCTTCAATATTTATCATCCTATCTATCTAAAATAGCTCTACACGATTCAGGAAGATTGTCAATCAATTACCTCAAAGCCAAATTCTGAAGTTCTTGGACCGACCGACCCACCTCGGGTGGCCTCCACTAAAATTGGTTCACCTTGACGCTCTCCTAACGAATCAAACTCAAGCGGAGATCCAGAAGTTTCACCTCTAGGTATCCTGACATTTTCAAGTTGCTGTAATAGTTGCGACCGAGATGTATCTTGCGATAAAGCATTGATAAAAGCTTGAGTTGCGTCAAAGCTCATTGCGGTTCTCCAGTTAACTAAACCTCCCCACTGCTGCTCCGCCCTGTCCGAGAACTGTTGAGATTCTGCTGATCTAGAAAACCAAGGGACTGCTAAAACTAAACCATTTACGCTTGCTCCAGCCTCCAAGGTTGTGGGACTATAGAGAGCATCTCCACCCAATAGTTTTAGCCTTTCTCCTTCTTGTAATTGATGATTTGCTTGAGCTACCTCCAAAGCAACAGAGGTAAATCGAGTATCCGGGAATAATAAAATGGCTTCTGCTTCGGCTGTCAAACCAACGCGTGAAACCTCAATTTTCGCTTCAAAGCCTGGATCACTAATATCTATGCTCCGTACAACACGACCACCTAGACTTTGAAAGTTTTCTTCAAAGGCTTCTTTTAGGCTCGTGCTATATGCACTGTTGGGATTATATAAAATGACTGCTGTCCTGACCGAAAAAGAACCACTTGCATAGTTGGCTAAAGTCTGTCCAGCAGCTGCATCAGATGGAACAGTTCTAAAGAATACAGGACTGCTGAGGGATGTACTTGTACTTGTCGGGGAAATCATCGGAACACCAGCATTTTCATAAACGGCTAACCCTGCTTGGCTTGCATTACTTGAATTGTGTCCGATTACTCCGACAACTGAAGTATTTTCAACTATTTTGCGAGCAACCTGTGAGGCTCTCTCGGGATCATTTCCATCATCAACAATCATTATTTCGATCAGCTTTCCATTGAATCCCCCAGCATTATTAAATTCATGTTGCGCCTGAGCCACGCCTCGAAGCATTTCTTGAGCTGAGCTTTGCCTTCCTTGTATCGGAACAACCACAGCGAAAGTCGCATAATCTTGATTTCGTCTAGCTAAAGCATTATTGTAGTAAATCAGAACTTCGGGGTCATTGCGATTCGCCTCAATACCGCGTCTAAATAGATCTACAGCTTCGGAATAGTTTCCTTTACCAAACTCTTCGCTCCCACGGTCTCTATTAGCATTGCCTATTCCTGGGAAGAGAGTCCGATCACCCAGACTAAAACCTTCTTCCGACACAGACATGACTGGCTCTTGTAAACTCCCACCATCAGGGGAGTTTACGGTATCTTCACCTGATGTGTCATCAACATCTGGAGGGGAAAGACTTACAGGCTGTGGCGGACTATCATTTTGCGTGTATTCCTCTACCGGTGGTTCTTCTGGTGTTTGATTTTTTGGCCAAAGCCAGTAGCCCCCCAGTCCCAAGACAAACAATAAAGATACAATTGCTACTGGAATTTTAGGGAAGGGCTTGTGCTTGTACTCTGGGCTATTACGATCACGACAACAGATAGGACAGATATCATCCCAACCTACAAGCATCTCTGAATGAGGTTCGTCTTTGTAGCCAGTACACTTCCATTGCTTATCTGCATTATCTGTCATGACCCTTGTCCCTAACGGTTCTCCCGACTGAGTTTTGTAGTCTTGGTTACTATTTGCTGTTGTTCATATAAGTCATGTTCCTAATTCAAATAACATGATCTTGAGACAACCGGAATCTGAAACTGCATCTCTTCCGTCACCTTACTACTTACTACTTTATGGACAAGGGCGATGATATGTTTCAATGCTGGGGAGCTAGAGCTACATTCGACCTTTTACAACAATCACTGCCTGACCGACGGACACAATGCACAGAGCGCCCCTGTTAACTTTGATATAACACAAGGCAAGCCGCTGTTTAGATTTAGCATTATCCTCTCATAGGATCTTTTCATATGTCAACCTTGCCAAATAAGTTGTCCTGCTCAGAATCGTGTATTAACCCATCCCCCTATTCTTCCTCATCGCTGTTATAGCCAGAACCCTCCTCAGCGGCGCGAGGTTGGGACCGACGAGAGGGGCGATCGTAGAGAGGAATGGGATCGTCAGGCTTCGAGACGAGGGTTAGGGGACGAGGCTTGGCGTTGCGGTCCTGGGACTCCCCTCGGCGACGCTTGGAGGTGCGTTCTTCACTGGTGTTTTCAGAAATGACCTCGTAGAGAATTGCCTGCTTCCCAGGGTCATTTCCTCGCCGCAAGACTCGCCCCAGTCGTTGGATATATTCCCGGTTGGACCCACTCCCCGATAGGAGAATCGCCACGCGGGCCTCGGGCACATCCACCCCTTCATTGAGAACATGGGAGGCGACGAGGGTGCGATAGTCGCCATTGCGGAAACGAGATAGCACCTCGTGGCGTTCCTTGACTGGGGTTTGATGGGTGATGGCGGGAATGAGGAGGGTTTGGGAAATG
>LJZT01000126.1 GCA_001314905.1 Phormidium sp. OSCR | reverse complement strand
GCCAGCATTCTCGATCGCGCCATTCACCCCCATGCGCCTCATCGTTTTCCCATTGCACGTCAGATGTGGGAGGCCCTAACGCAACAATCCCCGTCTCAAACTCCGGTCATAATGGGAGGACATCCTTCCCAACAACCGGTTCCCGTACCCGGTTTTCCTGGAAATTCATCAGGCTATCCTCCAGCAACCGAGATCTCACAACCAGTTGCTTCTGAAACCCAAATTTCTCAACCGCCTGCTGTTGCACCTACACCCACCCCAACTTCTTCAGGAATGCCGGAATGGCAAAAAGCAGCGTTGACAGGGGGAGTGATTGGGCTATTCTTTATCGGTGGATTGCTGGTTTTACGACCGAGTTTCGAGAATGGGGACACGGACAGTCCCACAGCAGACTCCGGTGATGTTGGGGGGTCTGCTGTTGCCGGAGAAGACACCGCTAATCAGTCAGGGGAACCACAAAATAGCCCTGACGTAGCCCCTGAACCGACACCAATTCCCACTCCTGAAGCACCTGCAACAGCACCTACACCTCCACCTACCCCGGTTCCACAACGTCAGATCACTCAAGAACAAGCTGTTGCAAGTATCAACAGTTGGCTGAGTGCGAAATCTCAAATGTTTTCACCTCCTTACAGTCGAGAGGTTGCTCGAAATTTAACGACAGGGCCTTTGTTGGCGGACTTACTGAAACACGATGGTCCAATTAGCTGGTTGCAGAACAATAATGCTTACTATCAATACGGCGTGCAGCGTATTGACTCAATTGAGCGTTTTGTAGACAGTGGCAATCGAGCGACGATTGAAGTGTTGGTCACTGAAGATGCCACTTTGTATAAGGATGGTCGTGCCGATCCCAATAATACGTACTTCAAAACAAGCCGATTCAAGTACACTCTGGAGCGCATTGGAGATCGAGTCAAAGTTTTTGATTACCAATCTCTTGACTAAATATTTCTTGTTGTGATTGTAAAAAATCTTGTGAAATCTAAACCACCTTCCCAGCCTTCTAAGTATAATCGTCGAAAATCAAATGAAGGACTCAAAAAAACAGAAATCTCCAGACCCCTAACTTACTCTTCGTCGTCATTTGAGGGGAGATCTAAATCTAAAATATCCCAAATAGAATGGATTGGTATAGCTATTTCGGTAGCATTAGGAGTCGGATTTGTTGGGACACTTACTTTGTGGCTTTTGTCACCAAAATCGCCACCTCAAGAAGAAACTATTGAAGATATACCGGTTCCGCCTTCACAAGAATCGTTAGATTCAGAAAGCCGTAACCCTGAAGCTTCAGAAGACTCATCTTCAGATTCCTCAAGATTTGCAACCCCTCCGCCTTTGTCAGGTTCTCCTGGACTGGGAGAGCCTGACTTAGATCTTGATGATCGCAACGATGTCCCTCCTCAAGCAATTTATAACGTTACCAGTTCGCCAGAATTTTCATCCAGTTCAGAACTGGATCGCATCGTCGAAGAACTGGTTAACCTAGCAGCATCCCGAGGACTATCAACTCGGTCATTATCTATTCATTTAATTGATTTAAATAATCGAACTGAAGCGAGTTATCAAAGTGATGTATTTCGCTATCCCGCCAGTATCCCTAAGCTGTTTTGGCTTGTGTCCCTTTATGGATTACAAGCCAATGGACAAATCCCTCGTCAACCCGTGGACTTTCCCTCTAACGGCTGTCGAACGGATGTCTGTAAAATGGCGCAAAAATCAGATAACGAAGCCGCTAGTCGCATTGTTGACTTAATCAGCAACACAAGATCCAATCAGCTTGAAATTGACTATGACACCTGGCTAAAACGCAGATATTCAATCAACGAGTTTTTTGAAAATGCCGGCTATCAAGGATTAGACGTTAGCCAAAAGAACTTCCCGATTCCCTACCTAGAGATGAGTCTCCCGAAAGGACGAGATTTACAGATGCGAGGAAATCCCAATAATCCGGATCGTAACCGTCTTACAGCTAGACAAGCCGCCAGACTGATGTATGAACTGGCGGCGGAACTGGCTGTTTCTGCAGAAGACTCTCGGGAAATGTTAACCCTATTAAAACAAGACTTAGATCCCAATGTTTGGGGACCTGAGGAGTATGATGCCATCCAAGGATTTTTCGGGGAAGGGATTTTTGAACACCGCGATCGCCTCAGCTTCTACTCCAAAGTCGGTTGGACGCAAGAAGGTCGAATGGAGGTGGCGTTTATCTACGATTCTAGCGGTCGCGCTTATATCCTATCAGTCTTTGGAGAAGGGTCAGACTATGGAGAGGATTGGGAAATTTTTAAACAGATCTCGGAACGGGTTTATTCACGGCTAGTTTTCTAGCTATCCATCCCAATCATCAGAGCGCATCAACGCTCCTAACGGATAGCCTCATCAATGGAAATTAACCCTTGGCCGGGGCCAGCATGAATTTCCACTTGAGCCACATCCCCAGTTTCCGAATAAAACCGAACTGTACTTCTAGAACTCGATGGCAGCGATCGCCATTGACGAGAACTAGAGTTGTATTCCAACGTAGTCGTGTAGCCGTCATCCCAAGAAATAACAATGCGTCGAGAAGTTTGTTCAACTGAGCAGCCCATTGAGTCAGCCTGGGTTTGATTCTGTCCGTAGAAGCTACAACTTGAGCGATACCGTCGCAGGTTCTGAGCCTGACTGGGTTCGATTAGCATCATCCCGCAAGCCAGCAAAATACCCGTCATGTAGGGCAACTTACTGCGCTAATTTACGTTAACTTTCATGATTATTTTTTACTAAAGGTAAAGGTTTAGAGCTTAGTTTTTATATCTAAAGTCTCTATTCTGTTTTTACTTCGCCAGATATGAGGTGTCAATAAAGGTTCATGATTCATAACATATCTTGAATGCTGCCTAACTTTCTAATCCTGAACCTGGACTCCTACTAAAAATAAATAATTGTTAACCATCTAGCTGACTGTTGCTGATGTCGTTCTAATTGAGCCTTGTCCAAAGCAGCTTGTAGGCGCTCCTTTTGTCAAAAAATACTAACATAACGACCGTGACGTGGGTTTGATCATAAGACTAACCGGTGCAGTCGAGACCTAGAATCTAAAGTCAGGGAATCTCCATGAGACTGACCACGAGACGGTTAATTACTGTTAAACCAACCTCGAATTGTGCTAAAAAACGTTCTGATCGATTAGAATTTGGCGCAATTTTGACCTGGGTTGCCAAAACCGTAGCTAGTTGCGCGATATTGACAATTCTGGCTTGAAAAAGCGCCATCCGCAATAGACAGACCCAGGTGAATCTAGCACCACGCCAGGGTAAGTGAGAACGGACAGTATCTCATGATCGGTTAGGCTCATTTATGAGAGAAAAGATGGGTTTTATGGTGATTCCTATCTAACCCTCTCATCCTTACTTGGCGCTCCCCTCGCAACTGGGGACAGGGTAGATTTAGCTTGGGCTAAGACCTTCAACATTTTTGTTGATTAGGCAGATCTTGCTTGACGTTAATAAAAACACAGGCTATAAAGGAATTGGACTATAAAATTGCCAAATCCAAGCTTGTTTTGAGGGGATCTATAGTGTCAACTTTTTGAAAAAAGGGAAGAATTGATTGATTAGTTTCATACAGTCCGTTTGAAGCGATTTGGGGCAGTAACTAATTGGAGTCACAAATCCGAGATAGACGCAGCAATAAAACAACAAACAACCCAAAAACGATGTCATACTACAATAATGCTTCAAAGGCAAGAATCTTAAAGTGGATTACTGGTGGTTTAGAAGCTGCCCTAGGTATTCCAGTTTTAGGGGGGACAATAATCATAAGTCTTTTGTGGACCCCCCTCATTGTCACCTTAGCCTTGCACATTGTCGCAGTTGTTTTATCTAAGGAAGAGAATCGTCCCATCACAGGAAATGTTCTTGGTATTGTAACCTCTTGTGTCGGTTGGATTCCTATTGTAGGAATGGTTATGCACATCATCACTGCAATCTTTATCCTTGTGGAAGCCGGTTCCAACAAAATCCTAGATTCGAATAATTGATGGTTAAGTACAGGATAATTAACCTGAAAACTTAGCCAAAGGTGGATCTAGCCTCAAATTTGGAATAGATACTCCCCCGGTTGCGGTGAAAAGCGAGCATCGGGGGAAGTCGTGCCAATTCTGGATGAGATGAACGATGAGATGAACGGTTCAGGGGAACTAACTCCCTTCAGATAATTTCCAGGATAGCCTGAACCTCGGGTTCAGATAGTCCACGCTAACTGCGACGATTTAAGAGTTCAGAGAAGGGTATCATAACTGACTATATTGGTGATTAAATTCAAAGCGAAACTTAGTATGCAACTCTTATTTTTCATTAGAAATTAGGCTTCATCGCATCAGAATCTCCCAGAATGAATAGTCCGGTCGTGAAACTATTGAACCCCTGGTTGTGGAACGTGATATTTGTCGTTCTCTTATACTCATTCCACTATCCTCTGGGGAGTGGAAAACATAAAGATCAGGAGCGCCAACGGGACGAGCGCCCCCTCCCAGAGGAAGACAATAACTAGCAACAGCAAAGTTAAGTACGTTATTAGAAGCTTCTGGAGATTGTAAGGAAACATTAAAACCAGCCCTTAGACATTCCCCATAAGGGTTAGTATAAGTCCTTCTAGGGCAAGAACTTTCGATGGCTCGAAGTTCTTGTATTCGTGAAAAAAAAGTTGGGTTGTCAAGCAATCCGTGTTTTATATAATTTTCTAAAAATTCTCTAAAATGTCCTTGTCGAAGAATTGCACGAGGTTCGCCAACTCTCACGGTAAAAGCCCCGGCATCATAACATCCAGCATTACCAATAGAAGTGGCTTCATAAACTGTTTGACTTTCGGTATTAAAACGATCACTTACAAAGAATTCTGAACCAGATTGGCAATCACTCTCAAGGTCAGATGCCCTAGTTATTTCGGGAGCAGTCATGGCAAACGTTTCGGTTTCACACATTCTTCTATTAAAACTTCCTGACTTTACAAACAGCGCAGCCGTGAAGCTTTTTAAGCCTCTTTGTTTGGCCGTTGCTGTAACAATAACCGCCTGGGGACTTTCTTGTATCATTTGATACTCATAATATTCGTCACTAGGAGAATAACTTTCTTCAAGTTCTTCTAAGGATTCAGCAAATTCAACTTTTGCATCCACATTAAAGGGTTGGGCAAATCTTGTAAAATGGTCTTCTTGCATCCTAAAAATACGAGCAATTCTATTGACAGCCCTTTCTTCTTGTCTAATTCTATTGGCATTCACTCGATATCTTAGATAAACTCCTGCCAGAGCCAAGACGACAAGGACTCCAACAATCTTACCTGTAGAAAAAAATCGGAAGGACTCAGAATTATCCTGGTTTGACATTTTGGTTTTACTACTAATTTTGCAACGAGAAGGTTGAACTCTAAAGTTCCCAAAATAATTGAGCCATGATGACCCGCTCATCGCTCTCCGTGGCAAGTCCAACGTCAAACCCAGCATCGGTCACAGTAGTTAGAACCATCGTTCAAATCCCTTGATTTAGTTGTTTTGGGAAAGCTTTCACTATTTTGTAGTCGATCTATTCAACAAAGTCAACCCAATGTTCCCAACTTTATAAAAACTTTAGATTCCCAAAAAAACACGTAAGCAGGACAAGAACTCATGAAAGATATTGCCCTTTCACGTGTTAAGAATTCATAACAGTTGACTCCAATTTCTGCGAAGAAATACGGAGAGATTAGGTTAACCCAATCATCACTCGACGTCGCAGATCGCTTTAACTCATCGGACTGGCTCCTCCCTGACTAGGACTTGTCCTCGGTCCACCCGAGTTGCGGGGGAATCTGAGGCAGAACGACGAACCCCACAAAAGGCTCTATAGGTCTGTCGGAATGAACAGGCGAGTTTTACGTAATGAGTCTAATTTTGTTACAAAAGTTCGCAAAACATCGATTTTTCCTCGTTTTTGCAAAACAATATGGGTCTTCAGGATTTGAGCTGATCTGTAGGGGCAATCCCTTGGTGGTTGCCCCACCTGGATTTTGTCTCCTGCAACCAACTACACCATATTTCCTCAAGACCCGAAACTATAAAATTTCGGTATAATTACGAGGTCTCAATGAACTATTCAATGGTATAATCGCCACAAAGCTAAAGAAAAACCATCTAAGGAGTTTTTGCTTAACAAGGTTCTTGGATATCCAGTTGTCTAAGTTTTTCAACTTAGTTTGTGTTTTTTTATACAATTTCAAGCTAGAGTCGCAAACAGCTTTAACGGAGGCTTATGAAATCAACCTTAGTATCGCGCCAAAAACTCTTATTTGCGTTATCGTTGACCTGTTTTTTAGGACTCTCCCAAAAAACAGCCAATGCTGGATCGATAGGTCCTCTAATCCGACCCGTCACCTCCAATAATGTCTATGAATGCCGGACGGGTAGAGCCTTTGAGATTATCGTTGGAACTTCTAATATTTCTAATACTTCAGTATCCTTCTCATTATTCTGTTTAAATGCTGATAATACGGCCCGTTGGATTATTCGGTCGGGGATATCTTGTGAGGAAGATGCTTGTGGAGAAGCTCCTTTAACTGAGTTTTATGACTTTGCCACTAGTAGTTCAACAGTGCAAAGAACACAAGTTACCCGCGCAGTCTCGGGTATAAATTGTCGATGGGGGACTCATGGATCAGAAGAACGAGAAGGATGGTTATGTCAAAGAGTCGTGAGTCATGATGCAATGACGATTACGACTAGAAGTCAAACCGAGCGAATGCATATTTCGAGCTTTTTAGATCGTTTTAATGACTTGAGTGTATCCATGATTTACAATAGTAGTAGTATCATTCCTGTGAATCAAAATCAGGAAAATACCTTGAGAACTCATAGGGACACTTGCTACGGCTCAAGCAACTTTTGTCGTTAATTAAATCATCTAAATCATCATCAGGAGCAACCAACCAGCAGATGGTTCCTGAGGTTAAACCAGAATCAACTCACCGGCATGGATTTAGTTGACATGACGATCAATATGAACAAGAAACTCTCGGCTCTTAAATATTTACCAGTCACCTGTCTGAGCCTGGCTTGTATGACTTACAATTTGTCAAGTCAAGCGCAATCTAACCCTAACTGTTCCTCACCGCAAACTCAAGCGGAGATGAACATCTGTGCCAGGCAAAGTTTAGAGCGTGCTGACTCTGAACTGAACCGAGTGTATAGCCAGGTTATCAATAATCAATCAGCAACACATCGTGAACTGCTGATTGATGCACAGCTAGACTGGATTGACTATCGTGATGCCACGTGTGAGTTAGCTGGGGATGGCGTTCGGGGAGGTTCCTTACAACCTCTCTATATCACAACGTGTCATACTACTTTAACTGAAACTCGCACGGCGGAATTAGCCGCTTATGCTGAAAATCGCTATCCCCGTAGTACTGCCACTCGTTTTTCTGATGTTGAGCCACAGTATCGTTCTGCGCTCAGTCGCAGAACACGTCAAAGTAATAGTTCTTTGGTTGCGGCGGCGGACAATGCTTGGCAGAATTATCGTAACTCTGTTTGTGAGTTTGAACAACGGAGCTGGGGAAGTCCAGCTTTGGGAAATTGTCAAACTCGTTTAACCGAGCAATGGATTCAACAATTGCAAGGAGGAGGACGTTAAATCTGTATCTTGAATGAGCTACGGTAGTTACAAAAAAGATGATGAACAACTCAAACAACTATCTCCAAAAGAACAAAGGCTTGCTGCTCCTTTCGGCACTATTAGGGTTCTCCTTAACTCTGGTTATTGGCACTACTTTTGTTAACTCACAACCCAGCAGTAGTTCGGATGAAATGAGTTATTTAGTCCAAAACCAGGTTCAAGTCGTTCAACCCATCTCCTCTCGCGATCGCAACCTTGAACTAGCAATTCAAAGAAATATACCCAATACCAGAGAGTTCTATTATCTATACAATCGTATCGACTTAAACGCAGATGGACAACCTGAAACCATTGTTCATATACTCAGTTCAACAACCTGTGGTACAGGAGGCTGCACCACAGAAATTTTCCAGGGTTCTCGAAGCAATTATAATCGAGTGGGTCGTGGCTTATTAAGTCATGCACCTATTATTGTTACAAATCAAACAAATTCTGGATGGAAGGATATTGTAGTGCATCAGCGTAACGCAACACCTGTTAGGTTTCGCTTCACAGGGGAAGGATACGAAGCCCAATCTTCTCAACAAATTAACCTCAGTCGCGTCACGGGGACTTGGCTGTTTGCACGAGAATATCGACGCTATCTTAGAGAGCCTTTTGCCGTTCCCTAGTTCAAATCCTCTCAGTTTCAACCTTCAGTATTTTGGCTAGGAAACTAAATCTTGTAATTGTTTAAAATCCTAGCCTAAAAAGAGTCCATTTTAATTCCACAAAAATATCATGAACCGTAACACCTTAACCATAGGTTTTTTAGGGCTTTCGTTCTGGCTCTCCTCTCTTCCGGTGACGGCTAGTGAATGCACTCCCAGACAAGTACAGCCGACTTCAAAAACGCGAGAGATTGTCAATCAAGAGTACAGCTTTAGATTTGAAATTCCGAGCAATTATCAAACTTCATTAAATCGCCATGATAGCCCATTAAGAATTGAGATTAAGAATCCAGGAGACGTTGCATTTGAAGCCTGTATGGCTGAACCGGGAAATTAAGGCAATTCTCGTTATGTGGCTACAGATGTGACGGTTTCGATTGACAACTTACCTCCAAATGTTAGAGATTCGGGTGATTTACTCCGCTATATCACCTCTAGGGCAGACCGCAATATGAATATTGAACAGAGTTCAGTAGAAACCATGGAAGTTGATGGACAGGAGGGAGTCCTTATGACTGAAAACTTTTCAGGGACGAGATCGAGGTTTCCTGAAACAAACCGCTATGCTTATATCTTACATCCGAATGGACAGCACCTGATCCGTATTCGCGCTTGGACACTAGGAAGGGATGATGTTGATGGGGTAGATGTGGAAATTCAACGACTTATTCTGTCCACTTTGTCCTTTTTTTAAGAAGCTGACCCCACTGCCAAGACTTTGGTATATAATTTTAATAATCAGGAGTTTAAAACCATGAAAAACGTAGTCCGGAAACTCAGCGCAACTACCGTTGATATGAAGTTACGTATGCCCACATTATCCGCTTGGCCTAAACCCGCCAATTTGAGACTGAAGCTTTATCTCGTCACCTTCATAAACCTGGTGATTCTAACCGTTATGAGTTCACCCGTTGGGGCTCAGATCGAAGAAATTCGTGCCTTATTACCGCAACTCCGCCGAGAAACTAATGTCAGGATTTTTTGCCCCGGGACTTAACCATATCAGGACAGCGTATTTATGTGAACGCTCAAGGAGATGCAAATGGCTACGGAATCAGTCTAGGGACTCATCCACAATGTCGAGGAGAAACGGCTTGTTTTTATGGGTTACTACTAGCAAGGCGAGGTGAGAGTCCTCCTACTGAATCAGTTTTCAGACAAGTCCCTTTATCGCGAGGAATTACGGGTTACTATTTTGCTCATCCTCGTCGAACTTCATTTCTTTACTGGGTGTATGATGGGGTCTTATATGGAATTCAATTGAAAGTCGATGAAGAGACGGTCATTGATATCGCCAATTCAGCCATTGAAGAAACCCTGGGGAATTAAATGGATTATTCATCTTGACAAATTTTAATCTAGCCATGAGCCACAGGAAACGCGAGTTAGGTGGGATGAGTAGAAGCGATAACTCCAGAAGCTTAACGATAGCAAATCGTATTTTGGTTTCGGCGAATGGTAAAACAGACTCCACCATCGCTAAAAACTTCATAGTCGCTAAGTTCACCATCAATTTCAGCTAAACCAAATCGAGACCAAACGCGATCTCGGGGTTCTCGGTTAATCGTCAGCACTTCGATTCCTGTCACCACGCCATCACTCCACCTCAGTTGAAACCCCACCCGGCGACCCGACTCATCATCAATTTGGTTGAGTTCACAAGAATCACCCAAGCGATTCTCGCCACTGATGAACGTGCAACGAACGGTTATCCAGTTGGGATTTGCTTCGGCCACAAGAGGGGTGAATCCCAAGGTTGTCAGAATACTTAGTAAAATGAACGATCGCATCAGCCTCACCTTGAAAAAGAGTAGTTAGTGGTCAGTCCCATCTAGTCGTCAATCTCAATATCTTCTATTAGTCAATTCTAAATGAAGACATAATGATGTCCATGACTTCTAAATCAATGGAATCAATATCTTCACCATAGTCTCCGGCCCAAATGGTAATTATATCTTGTCCATTTGGATGAATTAGCCGTGCATTTTTAGAGCGATCAGGATAAGTGGTTTGCACTGTATAAATAACAGCATCTTGTCCAGAAATTGTGGTGAAGTTAGGATCTATAATATCTCTTGAAATCCCGCCACTCTCAGCAGCATCCTGTAGAATATTCCGAACATTACGGATATGTCTAGGACGGGGTTCAATACTAACTATGACATCAGAAACTTGGTGTCCTGCTCCAATCATCCGGTTACGGGTTGCACAGTCAAGAAATGCCACATCAGTTGGGTTCCGAACCGCAATAGATAACCGTTGACGAGAGTCCGTCTCACGCCGAAGTTCAGTCCTGTAGTTAGCAGGAATCTCAAATCGCAAACCATATTCCTCGTTCGTGATTTCACGGCGAGCTTGGGATGGCTGTTCTTGGTTATCATTAGAACAGGGAGCCGACCGCTGAGCCTGAGCTGGAGTCACGAAGATGAGACTGAGGCTCATCAGTGAGAGGATTGTGGGTAGTTTTAAGTAATCTCTCATGGCAACTTACTCTGAATGAATAACACGAGTCATCTCTACCGGTTTGGACGCCAACAGACTGAATTATTATTGACATCGACACATTGCAATGTTGGGATGCCATTACGTTCAGTTTGCCGACGTTCAGCCTCCGAAAGAGGGGTCAACGTAGCCGCATCTCGATAACGCCATTCTCCACAAACACCATCAACCCCCACTTCTGGACAAGGACGCTCTCCCCGTCCCTGTAAGCCAAAGTTAATCACAGTACTGACACCATCTTCCCATTCTAGGACTGTGACCCCACCGCCAGCCCAGGAATGACCGGAATAGGTACAACGTTGGCGTTCTTCTAGTTGCCCATTACGAAAGAACCAACACTCTGCGGCTGTGGGTTCTACTGGTCCAACTCCGAATCTAGCTAGGGCGGGTAGATGACCCAGGAAAAGAGAGAAGATGGGCAACGAGATGAGCAAGGATTTGAGTCTCATGATAGTGAGGGTCTAGTAACTGTCAAAAAACAGACATCAGAAAGAGTCTTCTGTGACTCAGTAACTCCGTAAAAAATACTGTTGCCTGAAATCCGCTAAAGCAACCTACATTTCCTAAGCCTGAACATCTCCTCCTAACGCTAAGAATTATTGTCAAAGGACATAGCTAAATCGACCGTGAGACGAGTTGGGAGGAGTCTCAACATCCCCGACTCGATGAGATGTTGAGACTCCTATCCCTTTGAAGCATTTCAGGAATACAGCTTAGGCTGTAGCATTGAGCCTTAATCTGTATTTTGTATCCGCAGTACTACGTCCTTGAAAGACTCGAACAAAATAAGTACCTGCACCCAATGAACGAGAAATAGAATCATCTGCACTTCCAAAGCTATTTGA
>LJZT01000077.1 GCA_001314905.1 Phormidium sp. OSCR | reverse complement strand
CGCACCCCTCCCAGGAGGGGAAATATTTGAAAAATCCCCTCCTGGGAGGGGCAGGGGTGGGTTATCTGAAGTGATCGCATGCATTGAGATGCACCCTAATCAATAAGCGTTTGCTGTGTTTTTTATGATGTTAAGTTTTTAACGTTATCCCAGTTTTCAAAATTCGTGCCACAGTAGGGGCGAACCGCAAGTGGCGCGCCCTCCCCCAGTGTTGATATATAGCTCCCCCAGTGTTGATATATAGCAAGCATTTCGGAAAATGGTATTAAGGAGCTTCTAATCCTCACTAAATTGTATTTATTATTGAGACAGACAACATGACGAACGCGAAAATTGGTTTAGGACATCCGACCCGAGTCGCTTGGTTATTTTTGGCCCCGGCCTTACTCATGTTGTCCATCTTTGTCCTCGGACCCATTGTTTATCTAATCTATCTCAGCTTCACCAGTGGCAGTTTTACCCGCAGCGGAACTCAATGGATTGGCCTAGGCAATTATGAACGGGCGATCGCCTCTCGGGAGTTTTGGCAAGTCCTAGGAAACACCCTCTATTTCTCCATCGCCACGATTATTCCGAGTATCATCATTCCTTTAATCTTAGCGGCCTTGCTGGAAAAGGCGATCGTCCTCAAATCCCTATTGCGAACCGCCTATTTTCTCCCCGCCATCACCTCCACCGTCGCCGTTGGCCTCGGCTGGCGTTGGCTGTTTCAAACCGATGGCCCCATCAATAGCCTTCTCGACCACCTCGACATCACCCCAATTCCCTGGCTAGGAAGTGCCACCTGGGCCATGCCAGTTCTCATTCTCCTGAGTATTTGGAAACAACTCGGCTTTAACCTAGTGGTGTTTCTAGCAGGATTACAAGCCATCCCCCAATCTCGCTATGAGGCGGCCGAACTCGATGGGGCCAATGGCGTTCAACAATTTCGCCATGTCACCGTTCCCGGCTTGTACCCCACCCTAGTTTTTGTCATCGTCACAACAGCGATGTTTACCCTGCGTAGCTTTGAACAGGTCTATGTGATGACCGGAGGCGGCCCGTTGAACTCCACCAATATTCTGGTGTACTTCGTCTATGAGCAAGCCTTTGCCCTGTTTGACATTGGCTATGCCGCCGCCTCAGCCACCCTCTTATTATTGGTGGCCCTCTCCTTGGTGACGCTTCAGCTTCAACTCACAGAGGATTAACGAGGACGAGAAATAGCCTACGCCGTGGCGGTAAAAAGGAGAGGCCAGTGCCTTCTCGTCTCACGTTTTTTGTCTGATTGAGACGCATTTTTGCGATCAATCAAGTTTTGCGATCAAAAACAGGGACGGCCGCCATCATCATTGCGAGACGACGTCAACTTTGAACCGATTGAGCATCCGCTTTGCTCTCCCGTTCCGCCATGGTTTCAGCCAAGCGTATCCGATGACGGCGGGAGACCACCTGCTCTGGGTCGATGCCATCAAACGTCGGTGGAATCCAAGCGCGGACGACTAATAAACCTCCGAGGACAATGAGAAAAGAGCAAGCCGCCATGACCTGCACCCAGGGAGTTTCCAAAATGCCTCGGACAATGATTTCCCGCAACACCGATACAATTGAAACCTCTACGGCGACTCCAATCGAAACCCGATGCTCTTTTAAATAAATAATCAGTAATCGGAACAATTCCACCAGAATTAACAAGAACAAAATATCGGAGGTGACCCGAGGAAAGTCTAATGGGGGCAACAGTGACAGAAACATCTCTCGCAATTGCATCACCATGAAGCTAAACAGGCCAACGCACAAGGAAATCACAATTAAGTCCTGCACTAGCTCCAGAAAACGAATGATGTGGATTCCATTGAACCAATTGCCCCAGCGAGGAGAAGAGTTTGTGGATAAAGGTTTCATCGTTATCAGAATTAATTGTTATCAGAGGTAAAGGTCAATGAGTCAGTCAAAGGGGCTAGATGCTATCTCGTCGAGAGACCTGTGGGTCCGGGATCTGCCGATGCTTTCTCAGCTCGGCAGACCTGGAATCGGTTTGGAATTAGCCTCCTCCCATCAAGGCTTGGGCTAATCCGATGTAGAGTGGGATTCCCACAGCAAGGGCGACCGGGGTCCCAACGGCTGTGGACGAGCCGATGTAGGCGGAGGGATTGGCCTTGGGAATGCCTGCGCGTAAGGTGGGCGGTCCTGAGATGTCGGAACTCGAAGCCGCGATAACAGCCAGAATGACGACGCCGCCGGGGGTAAATCCTGTTGTGATATGGGCAACATAGCCGAGACCAAAGCCAATGAGGCCATGCAGTAGTGGTGCGATAAAGGCATAGACGGCGTACCACTGCGCCACTTTACGCAGCTCGCCGATTCGTGACCAGGCTTCCATACCCATGACCAGCATCAGGATTGAAAGCAAGCCTCGGAAGAGGGGATTGAAGAAGCTCTCATAGACACTTTCGGGCTGGGTTAGGATGCCTAAAGCCAAACCGAGTAACAGTGCTGATAGGGCAGACCCCTGGAGGCTTTCCTTGATGATGGGCCAGATCTCGACCCGCTTGTTGGCGCTACTGCTATGCTGGCTGAGATACTCCTGTCTGCTGCTGGGATACTCCGGCTCGCTGGGATATCCACCTGCGGCAACGGCCTGCTTGCTGACAGACTCTTGTTTGCTCAGAGACTCCTCTGCTAAAGCGCGCTGCTTCTGTTTAGTGGTATAAATGCTGGCTAAGACGATCGCCGTGACGAGTGCAGGGATGTCCATAAAGGGATAGAGTGCCGCAGCCCAAGCTTCGTATTCTATGCCTTCGGATTCGAGCATTGTTAGACCGGCGGCAAGGGTCGAGCCACTCACGGCACCGAATAAGCCCCCAGTGGCGATCGCATCAACGGTTTTGACTTTCGGCAGCCTGGCCAAGGTGTTACTGGCGATGAGTACGATGACAATTCCGATGATCGCAGCGAACAGGGCGGGCAACAGCATTTGTGCGAGATTGGCATTGCGGATGGCAATGCCGCCGCTCAGGCCGACTTTGATGAGCAGCATGAAGACGATGAACTTATAGATCGCATCGGGAATTTGCAGTCGGCTATTGAGGGCAGCGACGACCATACCCCCAATTAGAAAGCCAAGGGTCGGGGATTGCAGCTTATCCCCGAAGCGCGTTAAGAACTCGGACAAGAACTCCATTTTGTAATTCCTCCTTCGGACTCCTCTGATGAGAAGCAATTATGGTGGTCAGTGGGCTTGAAACAGTTGAAGACAGTTAGGATAAAGCGTGTTTTTATCCCTACGGCACAGGTGTTACGCGAATCAACAGAATGTTCAGAGGTGGCCCCTCTCCGAACGGGATTCGAAGGCGTTGCGCTCGGGCAGCACCTTCTATAGATAAATGTCTATTAAAACCCAAATCTCCATCTGCTTAAGTCTATGTGCTTAAGTTTATCTTAAAATCTGCAAAAATTTGCGATCGCCCTACATGGATCGGCGAAGTAATGTTAAATGCAAAACATAAGCAAAAATTATGAATCACCAAACCTCGTATCTCTCGGGTCAATCTAACCGAGGTGACTTCCTCAGCAGGACCGTTGACCTATCGGCGATGAGTCTCATTAGTAATTATGGCTGTATGCGAATTTATAAGTTTTACTTATAAATAGCTTCCACTAATCTGAGTCCATCTAGCTCAATCGAGTGTAGTGGATTCGCCGTTGTTTGATATAAAGTTAAATATATGGTTCAAGGCAAAACCATAGATTCTTGTCTTGGATTTTCACGACTCAACACGTTAAGAGGTAACTCACATGACCAAAAAAGCCAGCAAGCTCGTCATCGTCACGGAAAATTTGCTGCTGAAAAAGATCACCAAGATCATCGAAAAATCCGGTGCTGCCGGTTATACGGTGGTGGCCGCTGGCGGTAAAGGCAGTCGTAACGTGCGATCGTCAGGACAACCCAACGTTTCCGACACGTCCTCGAATATCAAGATCGAGGTACTCACGGCGGATCGGGAGATGGCGGTGAAGATTTCCGATGAGATCGCAGCGGAGTTTTTCGAGGATTATTCAGGCATCACCTACATCTGTGATGCAGAGGTCTTGTTCGCACACAAGTTCTGAGTCAAAACCCCAGCAATTCTCATGGTTTCCAATGAGAATTGCTGTTGGGATGTCGGTACAACTCCTAAACTATTAATGCGGTTTCAGTTGTGGCTTAATTCGTGCAATTCATAAGACTTAAGCCACAGTGATTAAGCCACAGTGATTAAGCCACAGTAATTAAGCCACAGTAATTAAGCCGCCGGGGCCATGGAAGTATTGGCCGTGCGATCAACCACCTGTTGCAAGGCATCGCGCAAGGTTGCCGTTTGATGGTCTTCGGGGACGCGGCTAAGAATATCAAATTTCTCTAAACGACTTTCGACTTTGCCAGAACTGCCGACGACATAGACCTCTAATCCCCGTTTTAGGGCATCGTTGACCATTTTTTCCATCGCTAACGTTGCGGTAACACCCAACATGGGAACGTCGCGGAAATCCAAAATGAGGACTTGATAATCTCCAATGAGCGAATGGCGTTGAGAAATAGCTTTGGCGGCACCGAAACTCAGAGACGCACCGAGATGCAGTAGTAGGACTTGACCTTGAACTTTCTCTAATAACAGTTGCTCTTCATGTTCGAGCAGTTCAGCTTCCTCAGCATTGGTAATGGCTTTAATGCTTTTGGCTTGAACGTCAGATAGACGCTGAATTGTTAAGACATTGGCGACAAAGACCCCAACTCCGACGGCAACAATTAAATCTACAAAAACTGTGAGAAGAACCACACCATACATAATGGCAGCGGCTTTGAGAGAAACGCGATGAGCTCGTTTTAAGAAACTCCAATCGACGATATCAATCCCTACCTTGAGGGCGATCGCCGCCAGAACCGTCAACGGCACAATTTCGGTGAAGCTGGCAGCAGCAAAGACAAACACCAGTAGAGTAACAGCGTGAATCATTCCCGAGAGGGCCGTGCGTCCCCCAGCTTGGATGTTCACCACGGTTCCCATGGTTGCTCCCGCTCCGGGTAACCCCCCACAGAACCCTGAGAGAATGTTGCCAATTCCTTGACCTATGAGTTCTTTGTCAGAGTCATGCTCATATTGGGTGATGCTATCGGAAATGACGGAGGTGAGGAGAGAGTCGATCGAGCCGAGCATCCCCAGCATCACGGCGTCAATCACCATCATTTGCAAGTCTGGTGTTGAGATGCTTGGGAAATAGAGGCTGGGTAAGCCGGCGGGAATTTCACCGACAATTCTCAGTTGTCCTGACAGTAGGCTGGCGGAGACGCCGGTTCCGATGAGCAATGCTAACAGTTGCGGTGGACAGACGCGGGCAATTTTGCTCGGAGTCAGGAAGAGAATCGCGAGGGTCAACAGTCCTAATCCCAGTTCGGGGTTAGTGATCAGGTCCGCCGGGCTAATCCATTCAGGTAAGACTCTTACCGTGGCTAAGACCCCACCAACGCCTTCTTCTCCGAGTAATGGTGGCAGTTGCAGCATAATCATGATGACCCCAATCCCGGACATGAAGCCGGAAATGACGGTGTAGGGCATTAGGGTGACGTATTTCCCCAGTCGGAGTAGACCAAATATAATTTGGAACACTCCCGCCATCATGACGACGGTGAAGGCGATCGCTAACCCTTCGCCCTCGGGATATTTGGCGGTCAAGGTGGCAATGACGGCGGTAAAGACTACGGTCATCGGCCCAGTAGGATTGGAGATGAGGGTGGGCGTTCCCCCAAACAAGGCGGCAAAAAAGCCTAGGAGAACGGCACTGTAAATCCCGGCGATCGCCCCGGCTCCTGAGGCCACACCGAACGCCAGGGCCATAGGTAGTCCAACGATCGCAGCGGTTACACCGCCAAAGAAATCTCCACGCAGATTGCGGGTATGGATATGGTTGGTAATGTTCATGACAAGTTTGGGCTGAGATCGCTAAGATTAAGGTATTTAAATAATGAAAATTAGAATCATTGATTTTTCTCTATGGGCTACTCTACCATTGAGCCTCCAAAGCCCAAATACTTTTCCGATAAGAATTTCTGATGAGATGAGTTAGGGCAAGATATCAGAGTGGTTCAGAATAAGGCTTAATAGCTGTTCTCTCCCAGAAACCCCCTATGATCCAAGCAACGTTGCACCAATTACGTGTCTTTGAAACCGTGGCCCGTCACGGTAGCTTTACCCGTGCGGCCGAAGAACTCTCAATCACTCAACCGACGGTCTCTGCCCAAATTAAGCATTTGACTCAAACCATTGGTCTGCCTTTGTTTGAGCAAATTGGTAAACAGCTCTATCTCACTGAGGTGGGGGAAGAACTCCTCGACACCTGTCAAACCATCTTTGGACAGCTTGCAAACTTCGAGATGATGGTCGCCGACCTCCAAGGCGCAAAACGAGGAAAATTACGACTGGGGGTTGTGACGACGGCTAAATACTTTGTTCCCCGTCTCCTGGGGTCTTTTTGTCAGCAACATCCGGATATCGATGTTTCGCTACAAGTGAGTAACCATCAAAAGCTGGTGCAACGGATGTTGAAAAACCAGGACGATTTTTATATTCTCAGTCATCCCCCTGAAGATATCGATTTAGTGGCGACTCCCTTCCTAGACAATCCCCTGGTGGTGGTGGCTAATCAGGATCACCCCTTAGCGAATCAAGCCCAAGTCCCCCTCAAAAAGCTGCGGGGAGAGGCGTTTATCATGCGAGAACCGGGTTCAGGAACTCGTCGGGCGGTGCAACAGGTGTTTGACCGTCATAAAATTATCGTCAATGTCCGTTTGGAATTTAGCAGTAATGAGGCGATTAAACAGTCGGTGATGGGTGGCTTGGGGATTTCTGTGCTGTCTCTCCATTGTTTGCGCCCGGATTATCAACAAGGAGAGTTAACGATTTTGAATGTGAAAGAGTTTCCGATTCCTTGTCGTTGGTATATTGTTCATCCTTCAGGGAAACAGCTTTCGGTACTAGCGGAGGCGTTTTTAAAGCATCTTTTGCTTGAAAGTCAAATGATTTCTTTGAAACAAGCATCCTAGAGGAAGAGTCAAGACTATTCCTCTAGGATGGGGGGGTTAAGGCTTAATTTAGGTAAGGAATGAAAACAGAATAGAGTCCTCGCAGGTCTCCGACTTCAAAATCGTAGGCTAAATCTTGGGGATAGTTGTTTTTAACAAAGTCCGGGCGATCGCCTTTGCGTCCGTGGCACACCTGACAACTGGCTTCAACATTGATGCGACGGAAATAGCGCGCACCTTGGTGTCCGTTGAGGGTTTCTTCATCCCAATAGCCCACCAGAGTGGGGTTTTCTTTGAAGAGGTTTAAGGCAAATTCAGCACTCTCGGTTTTGGGGGCATGGTCGGGGTTACGATATTTTTCAGCAATCTGTTGAACCGTCCAACCCGTTTCTTGACTGAGTTGTTTAGCCCGCATTCCCACGGGTTTACAGACTTGTTTGAAGGTTTCGAGGGTGGGTTCGATGTCGCTTCCTTCTAGGCCCGAGGCCAGTTGCGATCGCATCCCATCGAGTTGTTCAATCTGCGTGACGGCCTCAGAGAGTTCCTCCGGGTTGAGGGATTGGGCCTGAAGCGGAGTCTGCCAGAGAAAAACCGCCACTAGGGCGATCGCCATCAGGGAGAGGCGGCGTAGCCAGGAAATGAGGATCATAAAAAAATTGTCCCGATACAACAGTTAACTCAAGAGTTGAGTCCAGATGTTGAGTCCAGATGTTGAGTCCAGCCCAATCTTGACCTTGCTCAATTATACAACCACATCGTAGAACTTGGACATCAAGGTGGACATCAAGGTGGCTGTTCCCCAGCCAGCCAACGCGGAACCGGCAAAATATACTAATCTGAACACAGCACTCGCGACGAACTCGAAACTCATGGCAGAAGAAGACAAAAAAGCTCAAACCACCACCGCCGCTGACAAAGGTGGGAAAAAGAAAAACGAAAAGCCCCCCGCCGTCGAAGATAAACCCTTCGCCGACTTCATGCACCAAGACTACCTCCCTGCCTTAAAACAGGAACTCGAAAACCAGGGCATCGAGGATTTAGACCTCAAATTCGAGAAACGCCGGGTTCCGCCCCTCGATACCAAAGGGGACTGTTGGCAAGTCATCGGCACCTGGCAGGGAGGCAACCGTCGCTTTGTCGTCTATTTCCCCAAAGCCGACATCAAAGGGCCGCGGGCCTTTTCCTGTTCCGCCGATGGAACCCAACCGAGTACCATCGAACCCTTCCTCATGGACGAACGTAAGATTAAGCTACCCCTATTAGTCTTTGGCGTAGTCCAGCGACTGAACGCCCAGAAATGGCTGGCCCGCAACTAAATTCAACCCCAACGAGGGAGAGACGACGTTACCGAAACCTGAGATAATAGCTCTTGTGGTTTTGCCCCAAAACAAGCATGGTAGCGCTTTCCGAATCTCCCTTTTCCCCCGCCCAAATCGCCGCAGAAGGACTCAAACCCGGCGAATATGATGAAATCGTCCAACGACTCGGGCGACACCCCAATCGCGCCGAATTGGGGATGTTCGGGGTCATGTGGTCAGAACATTGCTGCTATAAGAACTCTCGACCCCTTCTCAAGCACTTTCCCACGACAGGCGATCGCATCCTCGTCGGACCCGGGGAAAACGCGGGAGTCGTAGACTTTGGCGAGGGGTTGGCGATCGCCTTCAAAATCGAATCCCACAACCACCCCTCCGCCGTCGAACCCTTCCAAGGAGCCGCCACCGGCGTGGGGGGTATTCTGCGCGACATCTTCACCATGGGCGCTCGTCCCATCGCCGCCCTCAACGCCCTACGCTTCGGCACCCTCGACAATCCCCGCACCCGCCGCATCTTTGCCGGAGTCGTCGAAGGCATCTCCCACTATGGCAACTGCTTCGGCGTACCAACCGTGGGCGGAGATGTCTATTTCGATGCCGCCTACAGTGGCAATCCCCTCGTCAACGCCATGGCGATCGGCATCATGGAAACCGAGACCATCGTTAAATCCGGCGCTTCAGGGATTGGCAACCCTGTCCTCTACGTGGGATCAACCACCGGCCGCGACGGCATGGGAGGCGCGAGTTTCGCCAGCGCCGAACTCAGTGACGAGTCCTCCGTCGATGACCGTCCCGCCGTGCAAGTGGGGGACCCTTTCCTGGAAAAATCCCTCGTCGAAGCCTGTCTCGAAGCCTTCAAAACCGGGGCCGTCGTCGCCGCCCAAGACATGGGGGCAGCGGGCATCACCTGTTCAACGTCCGAAATGGCCGCCAACGGCGGCGTGGGCATTGACTTTGACCTCGATCGCGTCCCTGTGCGTGAGTCTGGGATGGTCCCCTATGAATATCTCCTCTCAGAATCCCAAGAACGGATGTTGTTTGTGGCGCAGAAGGGGCGGGAACAGGAATTAATTGACGTATTTCATAAATGGGGACTCCACGCCGTCGTGGCGGGAGAAGTCATCGAAGAACCGGTGGTGCGGATTCGTTTCCAGGGAGAGATTGCCGCCGAGATTCCCGCCTCAGCTTTGGCCGACAACACGCCCCTCTACCCTCGCGAGAAGCCGGCTCAGCCCCCAGAATATGCCCAAATTGCCTGGGCTTGGACTCCTGAATCTCTGCCCCCCTGTGGTCCTTCGGGCATCGAGGTGGATGGCGGGTTTAAGAGCTGGAATCGCGTGCTATTGGACCTGTTAGATAATCCCAGTATTGCCTCTAAGGCATGGGTCTATCGGCAATATGATCACCAAGTGCAAAATAATACCGTGATTGTGCCGGGTGGCGCGGATGCGGCGGTGGTGCGCTTGCGTCCTCAAGAAAGCCCCGCGTCAGGCCAGGACTGGACGCGAGGGATTGCGGCGACGGTCGATTGTAATTCTCGTTATGTGTATCTCGATCCCACGGAAGGGGCAAAAGCGGTGGTCGCTGAAGCGGCCCGCAATCTCAGTTGTGTGGGGGCTGAACCGGTAGCCGTCACCGATAACCTGAATTTCGGCAGTCCTGAGAATCCCATTGGCTATTGGCAGTTAGCCTGTGCCTGTGAGGGGTTGGCCGAGGCCTGTGAGGAGTTTGGCACGCCGGTGACGGGGGGCAATGTTTCGCTGTACAACGAAACCCTCGATAGTGAAGGTAAGCCAACCCCGATTTATCCGACTCCTGTTGTGGGGATGGTGGGGTTGATTGAGACTCTTGAGCAGATTTGTGGCCAGGGTTGGCAGCAGGCCGAGGATGAGGTGTATCTGTTGGGCGTTTCTACCGAGACGCAAGATGCGATCGCCGCACCGACGTTAGGAGCGTCTGAGTATCTGGCTACGGTACATCAGATGGTAGCTGGGAAGCCGCCTCGGGTGGATGTGGCGTTAGAGAAGGCGGTGCAAGGGGTCTGTCGTCAGGGGATTCGCCGGGGTTGGATCAACTCGGCCCATGATGTCTCTGAAGGAGGCTTGGCGGTGACGTTGGCTGAGTCCTGTTTGTCGGGGAATTTGGGGGTTACGGTGGATTTGCCTCGCGGCGATCGCTGGGATACGCTGCTGTTTGGGGAAGGAGGAGCGCGGATTGTGGTGTCCGTCTCCCCGCAGGATGTGGCGGCTTGGGACGCGTATTTAGATGAGCAGTTGTCGGGGTCTTGGCAACGACTGGGGACGGTGTCGGGTGAGCTGTTGCAGGTGTCGTCGGAGGGAGAAACGTTGCTGAGTCTGTCCTTGTCTCAGATGGGGGCCATGTATGAGGGGGCGATCGCCCGTCGGTTGAGCTAAATTCGATGTTTGGCGTAGTACTGTTGGTGTTCCTCTTCGGCGAGATAGTAGTCCGATGCGGGTTCGATTTGCGTGACAATGTGTTTTTCCGTCTGTTTTTCCGTTTCTTGCTGTTGACGCTTGAGTTTCGATCGCCGCGCCATCTGTTCTTGTTCAGGACTATGGTAGAAAATGACGGAACGATATTGTTCGCCGCGATCGGCCCCCTGACGATTGAAGGACGTGGGATCGTGAATCTTCCAAAATAGATCCAGTAACTCGTCGTAGGACACCTGATCGGGGTCATATTCAACTTGAGTCACTTCAGCATGACCGGTAATGCGAGCGCAAACGTCAAGATAGGAGGGATTGGGAAAATGCCCCCCCATATAGCCAACGGAGGTTTTCGTGACGCCTTCAACGGCGGCAAAGGCGGCTTCGATACCCCAGAAACAGCCGGCGCCAAAGGTGGCAATGTGAGTGGTTTTAGGCATGGGGAATAGTTAATAGTTAATAGTTAATAGTTAATAGTGAATGGGGAATGGGGAATGGGGAACAGGGAACAGGGAACAGGGAACAGGGAATGGGGAATGGGGAATGGGGAACAGGGAACAGGGAACAGGGAACAGGGAATGGGGAATGGGGAATGGGGAATGGGGAACAGGGAACAGGGAACAGGGAATGGGGAACAGGGAACAGGGAATGGGGAATGGGGAATGGGGAATAGGGTAGGGACGACGTGTTAATTTAGGGTTTTGCAGATGTAGTCTCCGGCGCCGGATGGCTCGAAGGGGAGGCGGCGACCATCGCGTTTGATGCGTTCTTGGCGGCGACAATCGTATTTTTCTAAGGGCCGCCGTTGTCCGTCCACGCGGACTTCGGCGCGGTATTCCCAATAGTATTTGGCACTGCGTTTGATGCTGATAATACAAATTTCACGACTGTGATAGATGCGGCAGGTTTCGTTGACGGTTGAGGGAAATCCCCACCAAAGATTGAGTAGGATTAGCCAAGAGAGGACCGTGTGAATTAGCGTCATTCTAATTCTAAAACCCAGGATTTGAGAAGGGCGTTGACTTGGTCGGGAACTTCGTCATGGGGACAGTGACCGGCGTTGAGGAACTGTTCGGTTAGGTTGGGGTAGTATTGGCGGAATTTGGCGCTGCGGTCTTTGCTGTTCATCCAGGGGTCTCCTTCTCCCCACAGCATTAATAGGGGTTTGTTGAGTTGGCTGAGGAGTTCGTCAACGGTTGCGCCTCGGGGGGTTTTGAAGACGGAGGCGAAGACTTTGGCGGCGCCGCGATCGCAGGAGGGACGGTAGATTTCTTCGACGAGGCGATCGGTGACGGCGCTTTTGTCCACATAGACTTTTTCCAGGGTTTTGCGAATCACGGACCGGCGGCGGGTGTTCTGGAAAATTAGGAAGGCGACCCAGTCTTGCAGGGCGAAATTGCGCAACATTCGACTGAAACGACTGGGTTGGCGCGGTTGCGCATCGCTGAAGGGACCGGCACTGTTGAGTAGGACGAGACCNNNGATTCGGGTTTCTCGGCGGCGACGGCGAGACAGACATAGCCGCCGAGGGAGTTTCCGGCTAAGACCACGGGTTGACCGATTACTTCTTGGATGAAGTCATGGAGTTGGTCGCGCCAGAGTTGACCACTATAGGCCAGGGGGGGTTTCCCGGAACGGCCAAATCCTAATAGGTCGATCGCCCAAACGTCAAACTCGGCTTGTAATCCGGCGATGGTTTTGCGCCAATGGTCTGTAGATGCGCCAAAGCCGTGAACTAACAGAAGCGGGGGACGGGAGGCGTTGGGAGATTCTCCGGCGTGGACGTAGTAAATGGGATGGTCGCGCCAGGTCCAATGCTGTCCGGGGAGACTGTCACGTTCAACGGGGGATGTGGTGGTCATGGTCGGGGGGTCACTCGGCTTGTTAGAGCTTTTGTAACGTATTGTATCGAGTTTCGCATCTGTGGGGGAAGGGGGAACGTAGTTTAATTAGTCCCAATGTCAGGTCTGTACNNNNACCTCTTTGTCACCCCAACTGTCGAGTTGTCTTGGGACCGCAACTCGGCGGTTTTTCTGGTGGCTGGGGTCGCGTTAAGATGGGGTGTTACTGTTTAGGCTTTGCCGATGTCTCTGTCCACTGCTACCGCTACTCCCCTTTTAGGTCAATCTCTACAAGACCTCACCGCCTGGATGCAAGACCAGGGACAACCGGCGTATCGGGGGAAACAATTGCATCAATGGTTGTATCACAAGGGGGTGCGATCGCTGGCCGAGATTACGGTCTTTCCTAAGGCTTGGCGCGAGGCCCATCAAGAGACCAATCTCGGCCGTTCGACGATTCATCATCGCTCGATTTCCCCGGATGGGACGATTAAATATCTACTGAAACTCGGCGACGGGAATATCATTGAAACCGTCGGAATGCCCACGGAACGGCGTTTAACGGTCTGTGTCTCCTCTCAGGTGGGTTGTCCGATGGCCTGTGACTTTTGTGCGACGGGGAAGGGGGGATTTCTGCGGAATTTGCAGGTTCATGAGATTGTTGATCAGGTGCTGACGGTTCAGGGGGAGTTCGGCGATCGCGTCAGTAACATTGTCTTTATGGGGATGGGGGAACCCTTACTCAATGTTGAGAACGTCTTGGGGGCGTTACGCTGTTTGAATGAGGATGTGGGGATTGGGGCGCGATCGATGACCATCTCGACGGTGGGGATTCCGGGACAAATTCGCCGTCTGGCGGACTATCAACTGCAATCGACGCTGGCGGTGAGTCTCCATAGTTCTAATCAAGCGTTGCGCGAACAACTCATTCCCAGTGCGCGTCAGTATCCGTTTGAGGCGCTCTTAGCAGAATGTCGTGATTATGTCAAGCTCACAGGGCGACGGTTGAGTTTTGAATATCTGTTGTTGGCGGGGTTAAACGATCGCCCCCACCATGCTGAAGAACTGGCCCGCCACTTACGGGGGTTCCAAAATCACGTCAATTTGATTCCCTATAATCCCATTTCTGAGGTGGACTATCAACGGCCGAGTCCTCAACAGGTAAACGAGTTTGTACAGGCTCTCAAAGACCGCCATATTGCCGTGAGTGTGCGCTATTCCAAAGGTTTGGATGTTGATGCCGCTTGTGGTCAATTGCGTGCCTCTCAGCAGCCCTAAAAGAGCGGAAAGAGGTTAAAATTCGCGATACCCATCTGTTCGAGGGAGAGGACCGGGACTTCATAAAAGGCTTTCATGTCCGAGAGATTGGGGTCGCCGCTGCGTTTGCCGGTGGCCCCCATGGCCAGAATTAAGCCACATTTACCCTTGGTTTTTTTGAGATTTTCTGTCCAGGCTTTGCGGGCTTTTTGATGATAGGGATTCTCTAAGTCAAACTCGCCCACGAGATGGATTTCCTCATTTTCGAGTTGCATCAGGCCCAGCTCATACTCAAAATCGTCAAAGGGGGAATCGCAAACCTTGAAGGCCAGACCCTTGAGTCCACCACCGGACTCAATGGCGGCGATGATGTCTTTAACTTTAGAGCGGGTGCTTTGGATGATAATGACGGGCAATTTGCCGCGACTGGCTGAGGCGAGGGGTTGCTGAGGACAGGTCGCTTGCTCGCGGAGGCTCTCTACCATAGACCATGGGATATTGTCAACCCGCAAAATGGAGCCATCGGGAATAACCTCATCTTGCAGTCGCGACATCTGCTCTAGGAGATCGAAGTTAGGACTCTCGTCTAGGTCGAGAGCGATGTCAGGGTCAGGCTGTTGCTCTAGGAGTTCGTTGGCGACGTTGGGCATTGAGGAGACGGTGACGGAGACGCTGCGATCGCCGCGTTTGCCCAAATCGGAGCTTTGTAAGGCTTTGGGAACACCAATCTCGTACAGGTGTTGCACGACTTCTGTCCAATCCTCCATTAACTCATCTTCATGGTCAGCGAGGAACAAATGCAAGGCTTTGAGGGCAATCCAGGCGGGGAGGGCTTCTTCTTCATGGAGAAAGGGCCGCAAGCCTTCGAGGGGATGGAGACTGCCAAAATTGGCTTCGACTCGCTCCCAGATATAATTACCGAGGTCATCGACGTCATCATCAAAGTCCTCATCGCCTTCGTAGGTGAGGAAGATGCAATCTTGAGAGAGAAAGATGCTCTCTAATTTATCCATGGAGGTGTTGGCCAAGATCGAGGCCCGAAAGCTTTTGAGGGAGTCGAGGCTGCGATAGAGCAAAATCCCATAGTCGAGGCCGAGAAGTCCCAAAATGGAGACATAAAAGCTATCGATGCCGCCATAGTTGAGTTCAATGCGGATGACTTGATGATCGCCGAGATAGTCCCAGGGTGCATCTTCCCAGAGAGCTTCGGCTTGTTCGTTGAGGGGTTCGATGTACTGGGGGGGGACTTTGGGGGGTCGTCCTCCGACGGCGTCTTCTAAGCCTCGGAAGAGTTCGTCAATGATGGGGAGTTCGGGGACGTAATCGAGGGCGATATCGAGGTCTTGCAAGACTCCCCGTAGGAAGAACAGCAGTTCACGGTCTTTGACGATGATTTTTTGTGGCCGGCCTGGGCCGGCGGGTTTGTGGGGATATTCCATGGCCCGCAGTAGGGTTCGCACCACGGCTTCCATCCCGGAGTCGTCGGAGACTTTCTCCATGGCCCGGACGACTCCTTCTGAGCCATCAACCCAAATGACGCAGTCGCTGGCATCGTTGCCAACGAGTTCCCCTGATTCTAGGTCAATTTGCAGCGATCGCCGATCGCCTTCCCAGACGGAAGGGATTTGGTCGAGTTTGTTGAGGCGGCGACAGGTGGATGGTGTTAACACGGTCAGAGTCAGGTAAGGACAATGGTCAGAGGGCGTTGAACGCTGTGCTTCTACTTTACCACTGGTTTTCAGGATGTTTGTCTGGGAAGGTTAAGGTTTTTATAGCCAAGGGGGGCTAGGGTTGGGGCGACTCTCTTGGGCAGGGATGCTTGTCGTGTTAGCAACAAACGTTATGATTTTAATGAAGGCCTGTATCGACGAACACGTTGCTAAATTATGTCAACTTCTGCACCTCTCCTGGTTGAAAAAACGAAATTAGAACGCCCTCCTCTTGAGATTCATACGTTGGGCGATCGCGTCTTGCGTCAAAATGCGAAGCGAGTGGCCCGAGTGGATGATACCACCCGTCGTCTGGCTCGTGAGATGCTACAAAGTATGTACACTGCTGATGGTATTGGCTTGGCCGCGCCTCAGGTGGGTATTGGTAAACAAATGCTGGTGGTCGATTGCGCTCTTGATGACCCCAGTACGCCGCCGCTGGTGTTGATTAACCCGGCGATTCAAGCCTACAGCCGTGAGGTGGCCTTGGGCCAGGAAGGCTGTTTGAGTATTCCGGGGGTGTATATGGATGTGAAACGACCTCAGGTGATTGAGGTATCTTATAAGGATGAGTTGGGCCGTCCTCAACGTCGCCGCTTTAGTGGTCTTCCGGCTCGGGTGATTCAGCATGAAATGGATCATCTCAATGGGGTGATGTTTGTTGATCGCGTTGATGATCAACTCTTGCTGACGGAGGAACTCTCGAAGCATGGGTTCTCGGTCAAGTCTGTTCGTCATCTTAAAGCCTAGGGAGGCGCGAGGATTATGGTATCGTCTCCGAAAGTCGGGTTTTTGTTGGCTGTCTCTTGTGTGGCGGCGATCGCGGCGGTGGGTTCTGTGTTTGAGTTGTCGTCGGGACATCCTCAATATGGAGTCTGGCTGACGCGAGTGATTCTCGGATTGAGTACGCCTTTGGTGGTGTTTGCTTTTTTGGCGGCGGTGCGAGAAGCTAATGCCAACAATTCTTGATGGTTCTTAAGTCTGACGATGGTTCAATCTCCATCTGTTGATCATGTTCCCGATTGGGAGCGATTGCGAAAAGCGCTCAGTGTCGAAGCTGAGCGCGGTTTTTCTGATTTGCTGGGACGGGAGTACCGGTTTCACGAGTTTTTGCAGCATCAGTTTAACAACCCTCCGGCGCGGTTGGCGGCTAATGATCGCCAACGTTGGCAAAATCTGGCGGCGGAGTTTGCGAAATACCCCACTCTGACGCTGGCTCAACGTCAGCATCTGGTGGCGGAGTCGCAGCGGGTGTTGTTGCACAGTCAACGCTCTTTCGAGATGCGATCGCGCTCCCAACGACCCCCTGTTACTCCCCGTAAACCCCCCACCGTCGAGCTTCAGCCCCAGGTCGCTCCGGCTGGGTTATCTTTGGATCAACCTTTGAGTCAGGTCCGTCAGATTGGCCGCCGGGGAGGCGATCGTTTGGCTCGTTTGGGACTCTATCGGGTGCAGGAGTTGTTGGAGTATTTTCCCCGCGATCGCATTGATTATGCTCGCCAAGTTCCCATTTCTCAACTCGAACCGGGAGAGACGGTTACGGTCGTCGCTCAAGTGCAAAGTTGCAGCTTTTTTAATAGTTCTAAAAACAAGAAATTAAGCATCTTTCAACTAACATTAAAAGACCCCACTGGGCGCTTGAAAATTACTCGTTTTTATCCGGGAAATCGCTACAGTTCCACACGCTGGCAATATGCCCACAAATCCCAATATCCTCGCGGGGCAACGGTTGCCGCTTCAGGGTTGGTCAAGAAAAATAAATATGGCATTACCTTAGAAAACCCTGATTTAGAAGTCTTAGAAAATGCCGAGGCTTCCATTGAATCCTTGTCCGTGGGTCGAGTTTTGCCCGTCTATGCGTTGACCGATGGTGTGACCGCTGATTTGGTGCGGAAATCGGTGTTAGCGGTGCTTCCGGCCAGTCAGCAAATCCCGGAACCCCTCCCGAAAAAACTGCGAGAAAAGTATGATTTGCTGGACCGGCCGACGGCGATCGCAAATATCCATTTTCCCCCCGATACGGATATCCTAGAATTAGCCCGTCGTCGCCTCGTTTTCGATGAGTTTTTCTATCTCCAACTCGGTCTTCTCAAACGTCGCCATGAACTCAAACAAGCCGGGGAAGTGCAACTGGCCAACAGCCAGGCCCAACGGCTAACCATTCAAGGACAACTCATCGAACAATTCTATCAGTTACTCCCCTTTAATCTCACCCACGCCCAAACACGGGTGATTCAAGAAATCCTAGCTGACCTCGACAAAACCTCCCCCATGAATCGGCTGGTTCAAGGGGATGTGGGGGCCGGGAAAACCGTCGTGGCGGTGGTAGCCATTTTAGCCGCCATTCAATCAGGGTATCAAGCGGCGTTAATGGCCCCAACGGAAGTCTTAGCGGAACAGCATTATCGCAAATTAGTCGATTGGCTGAACCTACTCCAACTTCCCGTGGAATTGCTAACCGGGTCCACCAAAACCCGCAAACGGCGACAAATCCACAGTCAACTTGAAACTGGGGAGTTACCTGTTTTGGTGGGAACCCACGCCTTAATTCAAGATAAAGTCAACTTCCACCGTTTGGGGTTAGTGGTGATTGACGAACAACATCGTTTTGGCGTACAGCAGCGGGCCAAGTTACAACAGAAGGGAACGAATGGGATTTGTCATGTTCTCTCCATGACCGCCACCCCCATTCCTCGAACCTTGGCGTTGACCTTACATGGGGATTTAGATGTCAGTCAAATTGACGAGTTACCCCCCGGTCGCAAACCGATTCAAACCACAGTTTTGGCGGGGAAACAACGGGTAGAAGCCTATGATTTGATTCGCCGTCAGATGGCCATGGGCCATCAAGCCTATGTGGTGTTACCGTTAGTGGAAGAATCGGAAAAATTAGATCTTAAATCGGCGGTTGAGGAATATGAACGCTTGCAAGAGGTGTTTCCTAATTTTCGGGTTGGCCTATTACATGGCCGGATGACCTCAGCGGAAAAAGATGCAGCGATTGCGGCGTTTCACGGTCATGACACCCAGATTTTGGTCTCGACGACGGTGGTGGAAGTGGGGGTGGATGTTCCCAATGCGACGGTGATGTTGATTGAGAATGCTGAACGGTTTGGTTTGTCGCAATTGCATCAATTGCGGGGTCGGGTTGGCCGAGGAGGCGATCGGGCTTATTGTATATTAATGACCCATCCCAAAGCCTCCCCCGATGCCAAACAGCGGTTAGAGGTATTGGAATCGTCCCAGGATGGCTTTTTGATTGCGGAGATGGATATGCAGCTTCGTGGTCCCGGCCAGATGCTGGGAACTCGCCAGTCGGGGTTACCGGATTTTGTTTTAGCCAGTCTCGTCGATGACCGAGAGGTGTTAATTCTGGCCCGAGATGCAGCGGAACGGGTGATTCGCAAGGACCCCAGTTTAGAGCGATATCCCCGCATGAAAGCCGAGTTAGAGATACGATTTGAGCGAATGTTAGGCGGGGCCATGTTGCAATAATGTCTGGAAACCCAATTTAGGCTTCTTTCCATCAAGACACCGAGTTTCTCAAAGAAACCCGGTGTCTGGTTTTCAGGTACAATCAAGTAAATAACCAGGGAATCAAATAACCAATCATCACGGAACAAGCCGTTAGCAAAATGGTAATCAACTCTCGGGATAATCGCCGTTCCCAAAAATTCGACCTGAGGCGACGGACTGGGAAATTAGGGTCAAGGCCCACCGCCACTTTGGTCGCCCTTCCCTGAAGCCGAACCCGTAACCCCGCTGGCGAGTCGGGATGTAACTCAATTCGGTGAAGTCGCTTAATCGCCGTTTCTGGCTGGGGGAGAATCAAAAACTGTTCCGACTCTAAGGGTAACGAGTCCGTCAAAAAGTTGACCTGTCCCTCTAAAATGGTTGAGCGTCTGAGTTCGTCACTGACATCCTCGGCCTTGACAACTTGAGTAAATTTCACATCCTCAACCTGCAACTGTCCCCAAAACCACTCCTGATAGTCTGTCGTCTCTAAGTCGGGGAGGTCGATGTAAATTTTTGTTTCTCCTTTGAATTCTAAGTTTAATTCTGTGATATAGGGACTCCAGGTAAATTCTTGAATGTTATACGTAGAAGCCGCCGTCTCTGGGTCTTGGGGGCTTAACTGGGGACTCTCAAAGCCTTCGAGGTTGAGTTGTAGGGGAGTTGCCCCTAGGGATAATTCTACGGGAATTGGCTTGCCATCGGTAGGGGTGAGCCGAAATGACAGTTGATGACGCTGGGGGTCATAGGCGAACTCATCGACTTGGGTTTGCGGTGGAAGTCGTAGAGACCGCAGTTCTAAGGAACTCTCGGAGGAATCTGTGTCTTCTAAAATGAGTTTGCTGTCGGGATAGGGGAAGTCAATGTCGATGGGGTTTATCTCATCGAGGGGTTCGGCCATGTTTTCTGAGTCAAATTCACCCAATAAACGGATAGTTTGCTCCCCTTCAAATTCAAGTCTTGGCAAGGAACGCATGGAATTGAGCAGCCGTTGGTCTCTATCAATTGGGGTACGAAAACTTAAATTTCGGCTAATGATATTAGCTTCAAAGGTAACAGGAACTGGGACGAGAAATAGAAGAATAAAGCTCACTGAACCCAGCAGCAACAGTAACGCCATAATATGATGGAGATGCTGTCTTAAAAACGAGCGAAATGCTGTTGAGTTGCTCTCAAAGGGATACAGGTCATCGACAGATTGAGGAAGGCTGGGGGGAACGCCGCCATAGCCCGGTTTCAGACCGCGAATCCAGTAATAGCCTTTAATAACACTCTGGATGACCCCAATTAAGAGGTTGCCAAGTCGTTTAATTCCTGCTTGAGCGACGCGGGAAAAGAGGTGGAGAAAACTGAGTCTCAGACGTTTTAGAAAGCGGTAAATGGGTGCATTTAAGCGATTGTGGCGGATAAATCGCAGGCAATCTTTCCGATAACTATTGAGTCGATGGGCGAGAGAATGCAGCTGTGGAAATTTCATGGCAGCCTGAGACTTGACTTGGGTGTAAAACCATTTTAATCCCGTAGGGGCCAACCCTTGTGGTCGCCCTATCCGTCGCGGCCAACCCGTCAGCGAGACAGCCAATCGGGGTTATGATGAAGGGCAAAAATACGAGTCACCCGTTGCGGGCGTTGTCCCCGTTGCTGAATTTCTGCTTCCACGTGCAAGCGATACAGGCCCGCCGGTTGGTTGCGTGCATCCCAAGTAAAACGGATTTCTCCATCCCGAGGATTGGGGCGACTGTCCCGGTGAACCACTTGATTGTTGCGGCTAATTTCTAAGGAGTGAATCACGGTACGACTGGGGGAGTAGAACACTAAGTCATAGGAGGAGGAGGAGGATTGAATAATAACAGGGACATAGACCGGTTGACTACCCGGAAGATGGGCAATGGCTCGTAAACTCTCGGCCGCAACGTTGGCATTCTGTAAAACGTTGGTATTTAAGTCAATCTGATACCAATTTTGACTCCGTTGCAATGTTAGCTCGTCGAGTTGATAGCGGCGACCAAAGGAGCGAACTCGTAGGTTGGGACTCGGACCCACTTGAGGAATTTGTAGACTCAGTTGGGCGGGATAACGACGCAGGGTTGAGGTGGCAAAGGAGACGAGACCAAAAGACCCACTCACTCCCTGGCGATTGATGCCCTCGCAACGAGTGGGATTACTGCGGCGTTGGTAGACTAAGGGGTCAGAAACATTGGTCGGACAGGCGTGGATGGGGGTCATCCAGGTTCCCGTAAGAACCAGTCCAAGCATTAAGGAGTTTTTCAGGTTCATGGTGGCATTCGGGGTGGGAGGACGTGTGAGTTTTCGGGCACGGCCGACGCTGGCCAAGATTAGTTACGGACGATGCCCCAATCTTGCAATTGGTCTTGGACAATCTCTAGGGGATAGGCAAAGCCAAAGCCGCCAATGG
>LJZT01000125.1 GCA_001314905.1 Phormidium sp. OSCR | reverse complement strand
TGGACGGGGTTTCAGGGCAAAAATGCTCTGGGGCTAGACAAACAGTCATGAAGCAAGAATCCCCCGTTATAATCTTTGATTTAACGGCGGGAGTGTCAAAAGGATGTCCCGAAGAACTGAGGAGCAAGAGGGATGATTGCTATGGCAAAAACTGTGAATTTCCTGTGAAGATAATTCAGGATTTGGGATAAACCTCAGTCAAACTGGGAGGATTTTGTCGAATTTGTGAATTTGTCTTAATAAATTGCATCTGACAACTCGGCTGGCGAATCACTTAACATCAAGTAAAAAAACGGCGATCGCCAAATCCCTGTGATATAGTCGAAACGCAAGCAACTTTGCCGTTGACATATGTCCGGATCGTTTTCCCCCAATCCTTCCTTTGATAGTTTAGAAGGCAATCAATTTAAAATCGAGTCCTTCACGTTACTCCAAGCTGAGTGGCGTACTCTTCTGGATGCGACGTTAGATGCCATGGTGGTCTTAGACTCGAATGGTGGCTTTCTCGATGGGAATGACGCGGCTTGCGACTTATTCTGCTGCTCTCGTACTGAACTCCTACAAGCATCGATTAATAGCGTCACCGAACCGGGGTTTGACTTTCTAGACATTCAACAAAAATTAAAAGATCAAGGCAGAATTCGTGGTTCGTTCTGTATCATACGTCAGGAACGAGAAATTCGTGAGGTACATTATACCATTACCGATCAAGCCACCGGTAATTATCATATTCTTGCACTGCAAGATATCAGTCAACTCAAACAGGCCCAAACAACGATAAAACAGCTTCAAAAAACGTTACAAGATCAGGAGGAACGGCATCGCCAAGAGTTAAAATCTCTCCAATCCCAACTCAAGGCAACACAACAGCTTCTCTCGCGGTTGAGAACCGAACAAGCTGAAGCCACAGTTCCCTCAGAGCCAGATTGTCTGCAACAGATTTCCCGCCACATTCCCGGCGTCATCTATCAGTTTCGGATGCGTCCCGATGGGAGTTATCATTTTCCTTATGCCAGTGAAGGTATCCGAGAGACTCACGGTGTTAGTCCCGAAGCTGTGCGAGACGATGCTGGTGTGGTGTTTGCGATGATTCATCCTGAGGATCTGGCCAGGATGGATGAGTCGATTCATACCTCTCGGGACAAGGGTATTCCTTGGTATTGTGAGTATCGCATTATCAAAAATGAGGGTCAGATTGTCTGGCTGCTCGGTCAGGCCACTCCCCAAGGACTCGCTGATGGCAGTACAATTTGGTATGGTTATATTCGTGATATCACCCGACAGAAAGAACTCGAATCTCATCAACGTCGGTTGTTAGCAATTTTAGAGAGTACTTCTGATTTTATTGGCACTGCCGATGCGTCAGGCAAAATCCTGTATCTTAATCAGGTCTGGAAGCAGTTATATGGAGACGAAAAACTCCCGAAACACTTAGGAGAAACTTGTGCAAGCTGGGTCTCAGAATTGATTTTAAAAGAGGCATTTCCTGAAGCACGGCGCTTAGGTGTTTGGCGAGGGAAAACGGCGATCCGAACTCCCGATGGCGAGGAGATCCCTGTGGAACAAGTGATTATGCACCATACGGCTCAATCCCAGGAGGAAGAATACTTCTCAACGATTATTCGTGATATCCGCGATCGCAGCACTAAGGAGTTAGAACTACAACGGCTAACTCGACAACTCAAAGAAGCGCAAGCTCTCGGTCATGTAGGGAATTGGTCGTTTGATATTGCTGAGCAAGAGATGACGTGGTCTGACGAGGTGTTCCGTATTTTTGGGATGCACCCGAGTCAAGGAGAACCCACTTTCGAGGAACATGTACAACAGTTCCATCCCGATGATATGACTCAATTTCTCCAATATACCAACGAGGCGAAAACTGGAATCCCCCAAGATTTTGATATTCGGATTGTACGTCCGAGCGGAGATATTGCTTATGTGAATATTCGGGTCCAGGTTGAATTTAACGAGAGTCATCCGGTTCGACTCTTTGGGGTTGTGATTGATATTACCCAGCGTAAACAGATTGAAGACGAGTTACGGGATGAAGAAGCCCAAACCCGCGCGTTGCTTAATGCTATTCCTGATATGATGTTTCGCTATAGTCGAGAGGCGGTCTTTTTGGACTATAAACCCTCCCGAGATGTGGCAGAATTTCAAGATCCCAAGGACTTTATTGGCAAAAATATCAGCGATATTTTTCCGGAATCGTTTGCAACCGTGGTCAAAGGTATTATTAACGAAACCTTCGAGACTGGGGAGCCGCAAATTTTTGAATATAAATTGCCGGTTCCAGGGATGGATCAACATTTTGAAGCTCGCTTTGTTAAGGCGACAGATACAGAAGTCTTATCGTTGATTCGAGATATTAGCGATCGCAAACGAGCCGAACAAGAACGCCAGGAACTTCTTGTTCGTACCCAAATTCTAAATTCCATTAGTCTGAAAATTCGTAAGTCTTTAAATCTCGATACTATTTTAGAAAGTACAGTCACGGCAATTTCTGATGAGCTAAAAGTAAGTTTCTGCTGTTTCGGATGGTCTTGTGTTGATGAAGATGGCGAGTACTGGCAGGTGTTTACAGAATGTAAAGTCCCAGATGTCCCGAGCTTTTTAGGTCGCTATAAACTAGAGTATTTTCAAAAAGTTTATAGCGCTTTAAGGGACAACCAGCCTTACCTAATTGGTTCTATCAATACCTGTGATGATCTGTCTATAAAACAGCTTTTTGAGAACTCTCCAATTCAATCCTACTGCACAATTCCTGTTCAAACAATGGCTGGACGACTTGGAGGCTTTCATTTAGGCTACACCCATGAAATCCCGGAATGGGATCAAGACGATATTTGGTTATTACAAGAAATTGCGAATCAAGTGGCGATCGCCATCCAACAAGCCGATCTCTACCGCGAGGCTCAAAGCAAAAGTGAGGAACTCAGCCGAGCCTATCGCCAGTTGCAAGATACCCAAATTCAGTTACTACAAGCTGAAAAAAATGTCCAGTTTAGGACAATTGGTGGGAGGAATTGCCCATGAAATTAATAATCCCGTTAGTTTCATTTATGGGAACTTAGACTATGCGGCTGAGTATTCTCAAGGCTTAATCGAACTCTGTCAACGGTATAGTCAAGCCTATCCTAATCCTCCTGAGTATATTTGCGAGTACCGCAAATTGATTGACTTGGACTTTCTCCTCGATGACTTTCCGAAAATCATCACCTCTATGAAATATGGAGCAACACGAATCCGGGATATTGTCAAATCTTTACGGACGTTTTCCCGGCTGGATGAGTCGAGTCTCAAAGAAGTTGAACTCCATGAAAATCTCGATAGCACCCTTGTGTTGCTGAGAAATCGTCTGCATCAAGGGAATCCTCAGCAAGAGATTGAGGTGATTAAACAATATGATACATTGCCCAAAGTGTCCTGTTATAGCGGTTTGCTCAATCAGGTGTTTATGAACTTGCTGATGAATGCCATTGATGCGATCGAGGTTAAACGAAATCAGCTTGACTTGTCTCAACTCGAACAGTACAAAGGTCAAATTACATTGGCTACTTGTTTGACGTCTTCAGAGACTGTGATGATCACCATTCATGACAACGGCTGTGGTATGAGTGCTAGTACCCAGGACAAAATATTCAACCCGTTCTTTACCACTAAACCCGTTGGAACGGGAACTGGTATGGGGTTACCGACTAGCTATCAAATTATCACTCAATCCCATCAGGGAAAACTCAAGTGTGAATCGACGATTGGTAACGGCACTAAATTTATCATTGAGTTACCGTTAAATATTCAGTTAAAGGGTCATCCGCAACAGTAGATGATCCGTCCACCCCTATGTTAAACTCTGGAGAACTACTCAAAAAATCCTCTCATGGGAGGGGGAGGAGTGGGTTATCTGAAGCGATCGCACCCATTGAGCAAAGCGTCACCCTTCTCAAGCATTAATTTTTATGTCATAGGCTCTTCCTAAAATTGCCGTTTCTGCATTAGTATGTTATGTCTTCACCCCGCATTCCTCGTGTTCCCCTAGTGCGTAGTTTCACTCCACAGCGAACCCAGGATGGGTCATTTACCTTTTTTTCTCAGGAATTTGGGGAATTATTTCATTCCCATCATGGTGCCAAACAAGAAGCCGAACAAAAGTTTGTGCAGCCAACCCGGCTTCGGGAACAGGCGCAGTTATCAAATGTTATTTATCTGCTCGATATTTGCTATGGTTTAGGCTACAATAGTGCCGCCGCGATCGAGGCAATTTGGGATGTAAACAGTAATTGTCGAATTGTCCTAATAGGATTGGAACTAGAGCGCGTCATACCTAAAGCTGCCGTACATCAAGACTTGCTCAATGATTGGTCGAATGAGGTTCGTTGGCGTTTGGAAGATCTCTCGCAAGATCATCATTTTGAAGATGCTCGCTTAAAGGCTGACTTACTCTTTGGTGACGCGCGATCGCAGCTACAAAACATCAGCCAACAGCGTTTCCAAGCCGACGCGATTTTTCTCGATCCCTTTTCCCCTCCCACCTGTCCCGAATTATGGACCGTTGACGTTCTAAAACAGGTCGGAAATTGTTTATCTCCCCACGGCTACTTAGCCACCTATTCCTGTTCTGCGGCTGTACGCAGTGCCTTGCAAGAAGTTGGATTACAGATTGGTTCAACTCATCCCGTCGGTCGTAAAAGTCCCGGAACCGTTGCCACCTGGCGCGGCGATCGCACCTTACCCCCATTATCCCTTCAAGAACAAGAACATTTGCAAACCCGAGCCGCCATCCCCTACCGAGATCCCAACCTAAACGACACGCGAAATAGGATTCAAGAACGCCGCCATCAAGAGCAAGCTGAATCAGACTTAGAACCCACCAGTCGCTGGAAAAAACGTTGGCAAGAGCGGAATAAAGAAAATGAGTCTTCGCCGCCGTTGAATTGACATTAGTTGGAGCCGTTTTATCAACGGTAAAGTGCAACACAAGTTAGGCAGGATAAGAGGTTTGAGAGTTTCTGCTGTACCTCCCTAGACTCGAAATCGCTACAAAGTCTAATTACCCACACTTGATATAACCTTTTTCTCGTCCTTCTTATTCTTCTCGTTGCTTCTCGTTTCTTGGCTCTGCTGCTTCTCGTTTCTTGGCTCTGCCAAGGAACGCGTTTTAGGAGGCTCTGCCTTCCGCCTAATACCAAAGCGATCGAGCCGCCAAAAACCCGCGCCACAGCTTCAGCCATGGCGCAAGATAAACGGCAATGACCTAGCTTTTCTCCACTCCCGTAATCGGGTCAGCATTGGGGTCAGGAAGGGGTTTTTGTACCGAAATATCCGACGACCAATTCTCCGAATCCGAAGCCTTCGATCGCGATCGCGCCACCTGTTGCACCCGTCGCTCTTGTAACTGGGTCAACTCCTGCTGATACAGCGCAAAAATTCGTCCCAAACTCACCGCCAAGGCATCCCAACTCTCATCATGAGTCAGCTTACTGGCAATCCCCTGCAACATCTCTTGCTGGTCATTCTTCTGCACATAGCGTTTCAAACGAGCACCATCCTTCGACAACGCCGCCTGATAAATCTCGCCATCGCACCACCATAACCCCGGCTGATTCAACAACCAGGTTAACAAATACCCCTCAGGATATTGCTCTCGGACCCATGCGGCTAAATGCTGGAGTTCTTTCATCGCCTCACCTTGGTTCACGTTAAATGCATCAATAAGTTGGTCAGGTTGCTCAAAACGATAGGTATCTTCAATCTGAATCATGGGATTATGACTCACATGAATATGAGTAGAAGGACGGGGATTAGAGACTGTTGACGGCCTCGGAGGGTCGGGGTGCTGACGTTTCACAGTGCTGATAACTTAACAATACGACTTCACAACGGGACAAAGCTGAACACCATGGACGACAACCGTGGCGGGGTCAGGCTAACCCGACAACGGCTCACCATGCAATCCCAGGTTACCCCGAACAGGAGCGAACCTGAGTCAACAGCCGCACCATATCATCGATCGCCTCTCGTTGCTCGCTCACCGATCGCGTGGATTGATTGACCATAATCGCAAAGGTCACAGTTCCATACTCGGGATGCTCCAAATACCCCGATAACGCTGAAACTCCCGCAATCGTCCCCGTTTTAGCCTGAATCGCCACCAGACTATCCCCGAGACGATGTCGCAACGTCCCCGACTCCCCCGCCACCGGAAGCGAGGCCCGATAAAGCGTTCCATAGGGACTCCTCGCCATCCCCTGTAACGTCTGCACCAACGCCTGAGGACTCACCCAGTTCAGCCGAGACAAGCCAGAGCCATCATTCACCTCAAACAGCTCCTCATCCACCCCCAACTGAGCCAACACCCGACTCATCACTTGCAATCCCCGTTGAGCCGCCGAGGGAGTTCTTCCCGAAGACTCCTCCTCCGACAATAGCTCCGGCGAAGCGGTGACTCCCAACCAACGCAACAACACCTCAGCATAGAGATTATCACTGACCCGATTGGTTCGTTCCACCAAACTCCCCAGGGAGGGAGAAGCGACTGCTGCAATTTCGACTCCTTTCACCGACTCAGGACGCTCCCTAATCCGACGACGGCCCACCGTCAACCCCTGAACTTGCAACTGGCGGCTAAATTGCTCTAAAAAGGCTTCATTAGGATACACTTGCGCCACAGACACCGGTGCAGGGTCAGATCCAGCCACCAACTCCCCCTCAATCGTAATAATTGGCTCCCGGAAACTGCGACTCAACCGCAGCCATTCCGACTCCCCAGCCGCCACCGTTCGCGAGCGATTCTCCAACCACCAACGACCGGGAGCCTCATCCTCCTCCCGTTCCCACTCCACCCGCAACGGCTCACCCACCGCCTGAGGATGTAGGGTAAAGGGGATTTCATTGCGATCGACAATGGCACTATTGGCCGGTGCGCCATACCCCGCTTGAACATCCTCCCATTGCCACCGGGGATTCACCGCTTCCCCCGGAAAATAACTCGCATCAAGCCAAAGTTCTGGCACATACGTCAGTCCCGCCGCTACCACCTGTTGCGCCAACTCCCCTAAATCTTCATTCGTCAGGGTTGGGTCTCCCTGGCCAACAATCTGCAAGCCGTTCTCCGTGCGATAAACTGAGGTGCGAACCCGATAATCGGGGCCGAGATGAGTCAAGGCGGCGGCGGTGGTGAGGAGTTTGACGTTGGAGGCCGGTAAAAAATACTGTTGCGCCTCCCGACTGTAGAGAGTACGATCGCCCCCGAGAGACTCGACCAAAATCCCCCAACGAGACCCAGGTCCGTGATTGAGGCGAATCTCATCAATGGCTTCAGCCAGCGCATCCTGACAAATTGGCCTCGGTTCTCCCTGAGCTAGACTTTGCTGTCCCGAGACCTCCAGACGGGCCACCAGAGCCATAGCTGCGATCGCCCCCACCAGCTTTCTCGACCCACTCCAAACCCTCACCAGCCTCTACTCCTCAACTCCACGAGACGAATTAAATCTTACATGATATCATGGCCGGCATAACTTAAAGAATATGTCCCATCCATCTCTGGGGAGCCACAAGATTATGAAACGGTTCAGCAAAATCCTCGCAATCACGATAGGAACCACGGGTCTCGTCTTGGGGCAAGCGGTCCTCAGCACTAGCTCATCCTTAAATCATCGCGCCGACACCTCCCCCTGGCTTGCCAGAGCCAATGCGAGTCCCATTGCCTATACTCCCCCCAATCGCGGTCGTCCTCAACAAACCCAAGGAACCGGATCTCGTGGCTGTGAGGCGATCGCCGGCGATCAAGACACCACCGTCGACGTTACCCTCGTGACCCCCGTCGATCATACCGCCTACACGGTCTCGGGTCAGCCGACCTTCTACTGGCTGGCTGAGCAGACCATCAACCGGCCCGTTGAATTTACTCTCGTCGAAGATGGCAACCCCAACCCCATCTACGTCCAGCAATTTGACCGCCTAGAAGCGGGTATGAATCAGGTCGCCCTGGACTCAGAACAGTCCCTAGAAGTCGGCAAAACCTACCGTTGGACTGTATCCGTTATCTGCAACGCTCAACGCCGGTCTGCGGACGTTTTCGCCCAGGGCTGGATTGAACGGGTTGACGTCTCCGAAGACCTCCAGGCCCGACTCGATGCCGCCACCACCCCTGAAGAGGTGGCCCAAGCCTATGCCGAGTCAAGCATTTGGTTCGATGCTTTGGCGGCCCTTACCAGTGACAGCGATCGCCTCGAAGCCTTCGAAGCTGAAATCGAAAACAGTGCCTCACAGGCAGCCTCAGAGGCCGCTTCAGAGGCCGCTTCAGACTCACAACGCAACGAAGCCAACCTCTCCAACTAGCCCCAGACCCCAAAATCATCCCCCTGTCTGCACTGGAGACGGGGGGATAGTTTTTGGCTGTGTTCTGGGTTTCAGGGAGATGTCCACATCACGAGTGAATCTCCAAATTGAGGACATATCGCCCCAGAGACAGTTGTCCTGACCAAAGTTCATAGTCTAGCCGCAAATGTTCCGGCAGTGATTCCCCGGAAAATTCCAGTTGCCGCGTATAATTCCTCAAGCGCATCTGACTGTGAGAATGGGGGTCTTCTCCCCGCAGCCAATAGCGACTGATACCATACATTCCCCGTTCCCAGAGATGACGATAGCTGAGTCCTCCCTGTCCCTGCATGGTGGCGATCGCCCGATAAGGAGAAATCTCGAACCATAACAGTCGCGTCGGAGTCGGGGCCGGCTGGCCGTCAGAGTCGGCATGGGACTGGGGTTGCCAGCCAAGAACCGCCGGTTCATTCAACAGCAGATGAAACCGCTGTTGGTCTTTTTGATAGAGCGTTGCTGTCGTTTCCACCATAGACCACAGAGGCAGATCGGTAGAAATCAAAGACAGACAAGCGGGTTTGCGGTGAGTGAGCATAGAAAAACCAGAGAGTCAGGAATGGACGCAAATCGGCGATCACGAGAGCAAGCCACGGGCTAAGATAAGTCCACTGTCCTAGCTGTTTTAGTCAATGATATGTCTTCCCCCATCGTAACAGTCAAAACTGATCAACAACGTCAAGATTTAGTTATCATTCCCCCAACATCAGGAGTTGCCCTATCGGGAAAAATTCAAATCCCCGGCGATAAATCCATTTCCCATCGCTCCCTGATGTTGGGCGCGATCGCCGAAGGAGAAACAACCATTAAAGGCCTACTCCTCGGAGACGACCCTCAAAGTACCGCTGCCTGTTTTCGGCAAATGGGGGCAGACATTTCCCAACTCTCAGACCAAGAGGTTCGCGTTCGTGGTCTCGGAATTGGCAACCTCCAAGAACCTAACGATATCCTAAACGCGGGCAATTCTGGAACCACCCTACGTTTGATGTTGGGCCTTCTCGCCTCCCAACCGGGACAATTTTTTGCCGTCACTGGGGATAAATCTCTGCGATCGCGGCCCATGTCTCGGGTGGTTAGCCCATTGCAACAAATGGGAGCCAGCATTTGGGGACGAGAAGGGGGTAAACTCGCCCCCCTCGCCATCTATGGCCGTCAACTCACCCCCAACCACTATCACTCCCCCGTCGCCTCGGCGCAAGTTAAATCCTGCATTCTCCTGGCCGGACTCAGTACCGAAGGCAAAACCACCGTCACCGAACCGGCCCGATCGCGAGATCACAGTGAACGGATGTTGCGGGCCTTTGGGGCCGAGATTGACGTAGACCCCAGTTGTCACCGCGTCACCGTCACTGGCCCCGCCAAACTCACGGGACAAACCGTGGTCGTTCCCGGCGATATCAGTTCCGCCGCCTTTTGGCTTGTCGCCGCCGCTATTGTTCCCGGTTCTGATTTGCGGGTGCAAAATGTCGGTATCAACCCGACTCGTACGGGAATTTTAGAGGCCCTACAACGGATGGAGGCCGATCTAACCCTAGAAAATGAGCGGGAAGTGGCCGGGGAACCCGTCGCCGATATCCACGTTCGCAGTTCTCAGTTAAAAGGCTGTGAACTCGCCGGAGACTTAATTCCCCGCCTCATTGACGAAGTGCCGATTTTAGCCGTCGCCGCCACCATGGCCCAGGGAACCACCGTCATTCGCGATGCGGCTGAGTTGCGCGTCAAGGAAAGCGATCGCCTCCTGGCCATGGCCCGGGAACTCAGCAAGTTGGGCGCAACCGTCAGCGAACGCCCCGATGGCCTCGAAATTACCGGCGGCGCTCCCCTACATGGGGCCGATTTGGACAGTTACGATGATCACCGGGTTGCCATGAGTTTGGCGATCGCCGCCCTCTTAGCCGATAGCCCCAGTCATCTCTATAACGCCCAGGCCGCCTCGATTTCCTATCCCGACTTCATCGCTACCCTGAAAACGGCTCTCGGCGAGAGTTAATCAGCCAGAGTTAAGGCCATCTGTCATGCTGTCCCCAATTCTGACAATTCTGACCTAATGGCTATTGGCATCCCTCGCCCCTCGCCCACCTCAACGGCTAACAAGACAGATAAGCTAGGACGACTTTAGGCGCTATAAACTAAGCTCTAAAGATATTTTTGATTTAATAGCAATCGAAGATTGGCTTAGGACACTCTGAGTTGGGAGAGAATCCCCTACCTCTTTCCCCTCTTGGGAGGGGCAGGGGTGGGTTCTCCCCTCTTGGGAGGGGCAGGGGTGGGTTCTCCCCTCTTGGGAGGGGTTAGGGGTGGGTTATGCCTCTTGCCTCTTGCCTCTTGCCTCTTGCCTCTTGCCTGTTCCCTGTTCCCTTCTTTTGTCCCATTCAGACCAACTTTTGCTAAAAAATGTCATGGTTTAACTGTCTTTTTTGATTGTCAGCCCTAGGCCACTTTATTGAAAAAAGTTACAAATTAGCGGCATCCTTATCTCTCCTTGGGGACGGTTTTCACGCCAAATTGCCTGAATTTGCGCGTAAATCTGCCCTAATTCGGCGATCGCAAACCGCCCTTACCCTTGCCAACCTGAAATTAGTTGACTACAATTCTCAGTAACTAAGCAAAACTAGCCCAACAGCCCCCCTATTATGAGTTCCTCGAAAACCCAATTCCATCTCGTTGGACGAGTCCTCGGCGTTGACAGCAGCAGCAAAGGTAAAATCAAGGGCTTGCACCTCCTCAACGAAGAAGGAACCCACCGTATTAAACTGAGTTCATCCTTGCGATCGCAACCCTGGACCCTAGAACCCGGAACCTGGGTCTCCGTGCGAGGAACCGAAAAACACAAAGCCAAACAGGACAAAACTAAGCTCAAAGCCAAACAAATTCAACCCCACCCAGGATTGCGACAACTCAGCAAACCCGGTCACGGAGACCCCTGTCCCGCCCTAGACATCCAGGACACCCCCTCCTCCGCCTCTCAACCGGATAAACCCCCCATCAAACCTCCCGCCGGCAAAATTCTCGTCTGTCAGAAATCCAAATGTCGCAAACGGGCCAGCGGCGACCTCTGTAAACTTCTCAAACAGAGTCTCGACGAACACGGACTCGGAGAGTCCATCCAAGTGCAAGGAACCGGCTGTCTCAAACGCTGCAAATCTGCACCGAACCTTGTAGTGTTACCCAAAAAGGCCCGGCACAGTCACATCAAACCCCAAGAAATTCCCGCCCTCGTTCAAGAGCATTTCGGTTAGGGTTCATACCCATGAGAGTGACTTTAAAGCACCTCGTGGGTATATTGATGTTGTTTGACATTATCGTCCGTCGTGACCACGCGATCGCTGTTCAGGACGCGCTTACGCTCCAAACTGTGATTAAACTCCCGATAGGTTGTCCCCACACTAATATGCTGAGTAGCCTCAGGGCGCTTAGCATAAGTGCGGGTACTGGCAATAATTCGCTCCGTTAAATCATTGCCGAGTTGAGCATCCTCTGGGAACACCTCAGGCACCTGGAAGCTTTCCCCATCAAAAATCTCGCCAATCGTCGTAGCATAGGCCAACTCATAAGACGTGGGAATGCCTTTGAGAAGTGCTTCGAGGGATGAAGAAGTAATCGGTTCAATCACACGAACCTGTTGCACCTCCCCATCATCTTGTAAGAAACACACCGCCAGTCCGAGAACCACATAACTATCCGCAGTTACATCGGGTGCGTTTGCAAGGGCATTTGCCATAGTAAATAGTGCATTGAAAAGACTGCAAGAGAATGAGCTTGAGTCGAGCGATCGCCCGTACCCCATCCCATTCCACTCTAGGGGCATTCTAGCAAACCCCTCCCAAGGCGATCGGCATCCCCTTACCTACCCCCGCGAGAAGGCTCACGTTGTAATCTTTGATTCAACGTTGAGATGAATCGCGGCAACAACTGTAGTATAATCGGGAAACACTTCAAGGT
>LJZT01000123.1 GCA_001314905.1 Phormidium sp. OSCR | reverse complement strand
TTTGGTGGTGATGAGTGCTTGTGAGACGGGAGTGGGGGATGTGGCGAATGGTGAGGGGGTTTATGGCTTGCGGCGAGCCTTGGTGATGGCGGGGGCTGAGAGTCAGTTGATGAGTTTGTGGAAGGTGGCGGATGAGGAGACGGCGCAGTTGATGGAGGATTATTATCAACGGTTGTTGGCGGGGGAGGGACGGAGTGAGGCGTTGCGGGAGGTGCAGTTGGACTGGCTGGAACGGGGGGCGCATCCCTATTATTGGGCGTCGTTCCTGTTTTCGGGGCAATGGACTCCTATGGATGATTTTACGGAGATGTGAATAAGCTCGGAGGCTCCAGAAATACATCTAATCAGTAGAAACTCGTAGGGAGTATTGGTGATGGTTCTGGATATTGTGACTTGGGGTGGCTTCGATATTGCCTTTGCAACGTCTGGGGATGATGTGATTATTGTGGCTGATTTGCCCCCCGAGCAACTCGATCGCCTGCAAAGTTCACCCCTGACGGATATCATCGATCTCGTGGATGGGGATAACTATTTGCAAAATAATGATGTGGGACGATGGCTCTTGGGAGGGCCGGGGAGTGACACGATTATTGGCGGGGCTGGGGATGATACGATTTTGGGTGGCCCGGGGAATGATTCTCTGATTGGTGGCTCGGGTAACGATATCCTCTGGGGAGAGGAGGGGTTGGATACGCTCACCGGTGGGGATGGCTCGGATTGGTTTGTTTTGGCTGATTCTCCGGCGAACCGGGATGTGATTACGGATTTCACCGGGGGTCAGGATAAAATTTTCATCCTTGATGATGTCTCGTTGGAGGATGTTCAAATCCAAAATCCGCTAACCGGTCCGAGTTTAATTCTCCAAGATGGTGTGCCACTGGCGGTTATTTTAGACCGGAGTGTTCTGTTGTCTGAGGGGGCTCTTTTGAACAATGAAGTGTTGGCATCTGCCCAAAACTTTATTGCTTTGAGTAATCAGGCGTTACTGAGCGATCCTGAGAATGCTTTGCTGTATAACGATCGCGGTGAGGCATTCTCCTATTTAGGACGACATTCTCAGGCGATTGATGATTTTACTGTCGCCCTCTCTCTCGACCCCGAGAATGCGTCGCTTTATTATGCGAATCGAGGTTTGTCGTTCTCTGTGTTAGGCGATCGCGAACAGGCCCTGGCTGACTACAATGAGGCGATTGAGGCTAATCCTGAGAATGCTCAGGCTTTGGTGGGCCGGGCTGGGATTTATTTCGATTTAGACGAGCTTGAGTTGGCTCTGGATGATTACACTGAGGTGATTCGCTTACGACCGGATGTTGCTTCAATCCATTACAATCGCGGCTTAATCTATCGTCAGCTCGAACAGTATGATGAGGCGATCGCCGACTTTACCACCGCCATTGACCTCAATCCTGATGATGTTATGGCCCATCTATTTCGCGGTCTTGCTTACCAAGACAATGGCAATATCAGCGCGGCGGTACAAGATTATGAGCAGGTGATTGAGTTGGATGAGAATTATGCTGATGGTCACTATCTTTTGGGATTGATGTATCGACAATCCTTTGATTTGAGGGCATCGCGAGCGAGTTTTAAGGAGGCGGCTCGTTTGTATGAAATTCAGGGGAATGAGCAGGGATTGCTGAATGTGGCTCAAGAGATAACTCTGTAGGTTTACAGGGTCAATATATTATGTGTTTTCGTGTCATGGCTGAAGCGGTGACAGGGAAAGTCGGAGGCTGAAGCTGTCTGGTACGGGAGGCAGAGCCTCCCAGTTGGCATTCCTAGGCAGAGCCTAGGAACGAGGGGGGACGAGGGGGACGAGGGGATGAGGTAGGGGCAACCACAAGGGATTGTCCCTACATTTGCCTGGGTAAATATAAGGGATTTTTTCTACGTTTTTTTGGGAAAAATTAATTTGAAAAACATGAATTTAGCTGAATAACCTCTGATACTCCAGACATATATTAAATCAGAATAAACTCACAGGGAGTATCCATCATGGTTCTCGATATTAGTAGTGGAGATGGTTTTGATTTTGGCTTGGCAACGTCTGGCAATGATACGATTTTTATGGAGGATTTGCCGCCGGATCAACTCAATCGATTGCAAAGTTCGTCGCTGACGGGTGCGATCGCCCTCCTGGATGGTAATGACTATCTGGTTAATGATGATGTGGGACGGGTGTTATTTGGCAATGAAGGAGATGACACGATTATTGGTGGCGCCGGGGATGATACGATTTTCGGCGGTCAGGAGAATGACTCGATTGTCGGTGGGGAGGGAAATGATCTGCTCTCGGGCGATCGCGGCTTTGATACCCTCACTGGTGGTGGAGGGGCCAATCAGTTTATTGTCGCTCCCGGACCGGATGACCGGGATGTGATTACTGATTTCACGGTGGGACGGGACAAGATGATTCTACGAGAAGGAGTCGCACTGGCCGATGTCCAAATCCAAAATACGGCCCTTGGCACTCTGATTTTGCAGGATGGAGCGGCTTTGTCGATTCTGCAAACCCCTCGAATCCAAGTCAGTGCCAATGATTTTCTCACCAATGAGGATTTCCAGACAATCCAAGACACCATCCGCCAGACGACCAATACCTTGCAGCAAGATTCTCGCAATGCTGACGCTTATAATGAACGGGGTCAAGCCTTCTCTCGTTTGGGACGACAAGAAGATGCGATCGAGGATTTCACTCGTGCCTTATCCCTCGACCCGGCTCAAGCGTCTGTCTATTACACAAATCGGGGTCGTGCTTTCTTCGTCCTTCGAGACCAAGACAGTGCCATTGAGGACTATACTCAAGCCATTCGCGCTAATCCCAATAATGCCGCAGCCTTCTTCGGTCGTGGCGTAACTTACAGTGTCTTTGAGGACTACGAGTTAGCAATTGAGGACTATACCCGAGCCATTCGTCTCAACCCCAATGACTGGGTGAGTTATTTCAATCGGGGTTTGGATCACAGTCGCCTGGAACAATATGATGAGGCGATCGCCGATCTGACCCAAGCCATTCGCCTTGATCCTGATGATGTGCTTCAGTACTCCGTCCGCGCCTCAGCTTACGAGGAGATTGGGGAGCTAGAGGCAGCCGTTGAGGATTATGAGCGTATTATCGAGTTAGATCCCAACTTTGCCGATGCTCATTATCGTCTCGGTTTGGCCTATCGAGAGTTGTCCGACGAGACGGCGGCACAAGCCAGTTTTGAGGAAGCGGCTCGTTTGTACGAACGTCAGGGAAATCAGGAGGGACTGGACAATGTTGCTCAAGAACTTGATCTGACTGACGAGAATCTCGGTTAAGGCTCCAGAGCTGAACTGACTTCGGTGCTTTTACATCACACAATAGCCCAAGCTGTGAGCGTCGCTGATTGCAGCTTGGGTTTTTTGCCAATGGCCGGCATCTAGGCATCAATATCTATGAATAAGAGAACCACTCTCAGAAATACGTATTAATGATGGCACAGAGCAAGGAGAGTCATCCCCGAGCCACTGAACCCTGGCCACTATTATCCTTGACTATTTCTGGGACTATGTCTGGGGTTTCGCTATCACACCTGTGCCACTGTCGCTTCTTGCAATGTCATGGATAATGCTTTTTACTACTGGCAACTGATGCGTCTGAGGTCATCGGGTCAGTCTCAGATTCAGGTCAAACTAGAGGTGCAAACTTGGCTGCAAGAACGCTTCCCAACGGCCCTGCTGGACCCCGATTACCCAGATAGCCAACTTCAACGGCAGTTATGCAACTGCTGGCGAAACCAGAAGCAAGATGCGGACTTGGCTCAGTTGAGTCTTCGTTGCTTCATCAGTCATCAGATTCACCAGTCTTGTCTGAATCTGGCGCAACGCTATGGAGACCGCTATGGACTCTCCTTGCCGGAGTTATTGGCTGTGGTTCTCGATGATGAAGGGAGGCGTTCCCCAGTCTATCGTCCTCTGAGTCTGGAGATTCTTGAGAGTTATGACCCCGACAAGTCCGCCTTAAATACCTGGACTCGTCAACTGACCCACAACCATCCTGGGCTGAATTGCGTATTGTTAGATAAGGGCATCTATCGTGCCAGCGACTGGGCTATCCTCAATGATACCAATGCTGAGCAACTCGAACGGATTTTACGAGACTATCACTTGTGTAGTAACCATGAAATTACTCAGGCCTTGAGCCTCTTAGAACAGTATCAACAAGTCTATCGGCGCGATCGCCTACTGCAACGGCGTCTCGGTCAACAGGGACGCTGCCAAACTCCCAGCGAGAAGCAATTGCAACAGATGAACCCCACGGTTTCTAGTGGAGTTGTTCTCAAACAACTCAAACACCTTGCCAGTCAATTACGAGAGTATCGTGTTCATGTTCGCAGCGGTAATCCCCGACTCTACCAGCCGCGAGATGAACAGGAATTAGAAACCTTGGTGGGGCAACAACCCGGTAACTGGGGGGCGATGGAGGATGAGTCAGAGCGTTTTTTGCAGGTTTATCGACAAGCCCTCAAAGACACTCTGGCGGGGGCGATCGCCCAAGTCCTAAAAACCAACCTAGACAAACTTCGTCGTCGCAAAAATGGACGCGATACCGCCTACCTAGAGGGACTACATCTATCCCAATGTCAGGGTCTCTCCATGACAGAGATTGCGCCCAAAATTGGACTCAATTCTCAAGTCCAAGTGACGCGACTCCTCAATCTCAAACGCCTGCGATTAGAGGTGCGCCATCTCCTGATTACGAAACTCTATCAACGGATCACTCAAGAAGCCCTCAACTATATCCCAATCGAGCGGCTTCACGCCATTGACCAAACCCTCGAAACCCTACTCACTGAACTGGTGGATGACATGATGGCAGAATCAGCGGCTCAAACTCAATCCGCCAAATCTTGCCAACAGATTAGTCGCTTTAATGCTGCATTATGCCGTGCCATTTGTCCATTACGCCAGGGGTTTGAGTAATGGGTATCTTGCTATCCAACCTTGCGTTCTTTCTCCTTACCCAATGTCATCATGACTTACTTTAGCGAATGCCAACTTCTCGACCTTGACCCGGATCAAGGAACAACCGTTCATCTGACCACTGGGGCTGTGAATTGGGCGGTTGAAGTCTGTCAAGAACATATCGATACGGATCACCAATGGTTTTGTTTTTTGCGGGCCATGGCGATTAGGGGGTTACAGCAATGGCTCGATCAGGGCGCTGAGGCGTTACCCCTCGATTACAGTCGTGAAACCCCACCGAACCCTGGCGTGAACTGTCAAGTGAAGGGATTTCGTCTCTGCTTGGTGGTGCAGGGTAGCCTCAGTGATGGCTTAATTTCCATTCCCCGGTATACCCTCAAGGACCCCCTGAACTTTGCCCATTTATATGTCCTGGCGGAAGTGCAGGAGGAAGCGGACCAAGTGAAAATCTTGGCGGGATTGCGCCGCGATCGCCTGGTGAGCTTGAAAGAGTCTGGAAACCTTGCCCTGAGCCGTAAAGGCCATTATCATGTGCCTCTCGAAGACTGGGATCTCTCTCCTGAAGACCTCTTGCTCTATCTACATTGTCTCAATCCCGACAAACTGGAAACAGGTCATTCCGAAAACTCGGTTCCGGCGCGTTGTCTGTGTCCCCAGCCAACCTTAAATGTGCGAGACTGGCTGCGAGACCAACTTGATACGGTGGCTCAGCGGTTTCACTGGACGTTGCTACCCCCCTTAGCCCTATCCCATCAGTTGATGTCGGTGCAAACCCCCGCCGAAGAACTCGAAACCTTGCTCAGAGACTTGGAACGACAGGGGGTGACTATTCCCGAAACCGCGAGAGGCGCGTATCAGGAGTTACACCATCAAGGACTTCCCGGCCGTCTCTATGCCCTAACCTGGAAGGTATTTGACTCCCACTATTCTCCAGAATGGTCCTTGTTCCTCTGCCTCGGACCCCGTCCTGGGGAGTCCTTAGCACCGGGAACTGAACTGATTGTTCAGGATGAAACGTCGGTCTTAGTTCGCCAAGGCCTTAACGAAGACTCGGGAGAGGCGTATCTCTATACTCAGGTGATTGGTAACTTCGAGGAGCAGTTTACGGTGAGTATCATCTCCGGTGAGGGAACCCCTCTTACGCTGCCCCCCTTTACCTTTCACACTTGAGCGACTCTCTCGCAGCCCCTGTCCTGATGCCATGGCCTACCGACTCAGTATCCATCAAATTGAGCAAAGTTGTCTGTTTGACCTGATGTGGGGTCAAGGACAGCGATTAACGGCCACCATCGCCTTTCCCCAGGTTCTCTTGAGTCTCTATCAAGCCTGGCGACGAGCCTATTTGGGCTATTACAAACATTTAGGGGCGAAAAATCTTTCACCCCTACGGGGTCGGGTGGGGGCCATGGGACAGTTAGCGGGGCCGCCGGTGGATTGGCATAGTCAATTGGTGCAGGCGGAGGCTCGTTTTCTCTCGGAGTTCCATCGTTGGCTGAAACGGGGGGAGTTGTTTGATTTGCGATCGCAGTTGGCAACTCCCTTAACCCCCGGCTCAAACGACACCTTATTTTTAACCTGTAGTCCCCTGGAACTGGCTCGTTTTCCCTGGGAGACGTGGGAATTTGGCCGACATATCGAGGTGGTGCGTTCGCCTCCCACACTCTCCCCTCCAGCCCCCCGTCAGAGCTTCCGACGGAGTAAACCTCGGGTGTTAGCGATTTTGGGAGATGAGACGGGTCTTAATTTTAAGGGAGAGCGTCTGGCCCTGAAAGCCCAACGACGCTGTTTAGACATTCACTATGTAGGCTGGCAACCGGGGGACGAGTCCCGAGGTCTGAAAGAGCGGATTTGTCGGGCGATCGCCGACCCCCAAGGCTGGGATATCATCTTTTTTGCCGGTCACAGTAATGAAGCGGCGTTGCTTGATGGACAGGTGGCGATCGCCCCCCAAACGGCCCTATCCATTCGCGATCTCAGCCCCTATCTCCAACAAGCCCAAGAACGAGGGTTACAGTTTGCCCTCTTTAACTCCTGTTCGGGACTCGATATTGCTCAAGGCTTAATTAACCTGGGTTTAGCCCATGTCGCTATCATGCGCGAACCGGTCCACAATGAGGTGGCCCAGGAGTTTTTAGTGCATTTTTTGCAAGGACTCTCAAGCGGTGAAACGGTGCAAACGGCCGTACGCGGGGCCGGTGAGTTCCTGAAATTAGAGAAAAACCTCACCTATCCCTCCGCCTATTTAGTTCCCTCCATCTTCCGACATCCTGAATCCGCTCCCTATCGACTGCCCGACGTAGGCTGGCGGGGCTGGTGGCGACGTTGGCGACCCACAAAAGTGGAGATGGTGGCGGTGGCGTCTCTACTGCTGTTGAGTGTGCTGCCCAATCTGCAATATTGGTTGTTGGATCAGCGGGTGGGGATGCAGGCCCGCTATCGAGATTGGACCGGTCAGGTGGCGTCCGATGACCTGCCGCCGGTGGTCTTGGTTCTCGTTGACCAACAGACCTTCCAACGGCGGGGTCTCAGCCAATATAAACCCATTGACCGCCAGTTATTGGCCGATATTATCGCGGGGGTGATGGAGACGGGTGTATCGGTGGTGGGGGTGGATTATTTGCTGGATTTACAAGACCCTCGGGGACAGGATGCGGCGTTGCGTCAGGTGTTGGCCGAGGCGTTCGGGCGTCAGGTTTGGTCGGTGTTGATTACGGTGCGCAATCCTGGGGGCGAGTGGGTTGATGTCTATCCTGAGGTGGCTGAACGGGACTGGCTGCTGTTGGGCGATGCTTGGGTTCCCTTCTGGCATATTCGTCCTCGTCGTGAGTCTCCCCGGCAACGAACGCCCTTTAGTTATCAGTTGGCGATCGCCCATCAACTTCAGCAACAGCAAGGGGATCGTCCTCTGGCGGGGTCACGGGAAGACCAGGTACAGGAGTTTCTTCGGGAGGGGTCGGGGTTATCTCCTTGGGCAGAGTTACATCCGCTGACCTTATGGTCCTATCGTTGGCGTCAGCGTTGGTTACAGCCGCTGTTGGATTTTTCTCTGCCTCCCCAGGTGATTTATGAGAGGGTGTTGGCTTGGCAATTGCTGGAATCCCCCGAGGCGACGTTGGCTGAGTTGAGGCGAGAGGATTGGTCTGATGCGATCGTGATTATCGCGGCGGGGGGCTATTACGAGGCGGGGATTGAGCGAGATGGGGGGGATAATCTGCCGCCACCCCCGGCCATACGCTATTGGCAACGGCGGCAGGGACGGGGACGGGCAGCATTTATGGGGGGCGAGGCTCATGCTTATATGACCCATCATTTCCTCACCAATCATCTGGTGATTCCTATTCCTGATAGCTGGTTGCTGTTGGGGACGGTGTTGGGCTGCAAAGTGCTGGTGGTGTATGGGCGGGAACGCTGGCGGGGTCGGGGTTGCTGGTGGGCTGGACTGGGGGCGATCGCGGTGTATGGTGGGGTGTCGTTGCAGGTCTATATTAGCGCCGGGCTGTTGTTCCCTTGGTTGTTTCCGGCGTTGGCGATCGCCCTCTATAGCTGGGATATGGGCCGCTCTGAATAAGTGGTGTCTCTGTGGAAATACATAGAATTAGGGAACAGGGGGGAAGAAGGGAACAGGGAACAGGGAACAGGGAACAGGGAACAGGAAGACCCCATCCCTAACCCCTCCGATGGAGGGGAGAACCCACCCCGCCCTTCGGGCACCCCTCCCAAGAGGGGAAAGACATAGGGGCGAACGGCTGTTCGCCCTCTTTCGGCAAGGGGCGATCGGCAATAGACACATTGAGGCGGCAATAGACACATTGAGGTGATGCACTATGAATCGACGATTGGGACGAGTCAACGTGGGATGTTCTCTGGTTTTGATGACTCTGATGGGGCTGATGGGGCTGTCGCGCCCTCTCTCGGCTCAGGAAGCGCAGTCGACGCAACAACCGAACAGTTCTTCGGACGAGGTTGAGGATGAGGGACGTGGGGGCCACTCCGGCTCTCGGGGGATGCTGTTCTGTGTCCGCCCCGGCCAGTCTCGGGATATGACCGTTCCCCTGATGCTGGGGAGGGAGTTGCCGGTGGAGGCGTTCGGGGCGTTTGGGGTCAGTTCCTTCGGGCCTGGGGCCTTGGCGCGACGCGCTGAGGGCCTACCCCCTCCTTTTCCGACTGAGGTGGCGCAGATAGAGGATTCGGTGTTTGAGATAGCTTCAGACCCGGAGTTACAACTGACGCGGATTTTGGTCTGTGTTCCTTCGTTTTATCCTTCTGGGTTATCGGAAACTGAATAAGTGTATCATCCGTGGAAATACATAGAACTAGCACAACAATTTGGGGACTCGACCATGAATCTACGATTAAATTTGGGACTTGCCAGCACGACCACGGAACGGAGTTCGTTAGGGATGACGCCGATGACCATGATTACAGCGCCACCAGAGCTGTTGCGCTTGCAACCTCACCCTGAGCGGCGGCGAAATAGACGCAAGGTGGCACAAGTGGATCAAGATAAGTTCGTGGTGTCCTTTGAGGACTGGATTCGTGACGGGTTCCATCACCTCGAAGGCGATCGCGTTGAGGAAGCCCTGACGGTGTTTGAGGGCGTGATTGAGGCTGATGCCCGGATTGCGATCGCCTGGATGGGGCGAGGGTTTGTCCTAAATGAGTTGAAACGTCATGAGGAGGCGATCGATGCCTTTGAGCAGGCGTTGAACCTCGATAAAACCCTCTATTATGCCTGGGTAGGATTGGGACGCGCCCGGGAAGCCAAAGGGACACCGGAGTTGGCCTTATACGCCTATGACCCCGCCCTAGAGATTGATACGGAAATTGTTTGGGCTTGGTATTACCGAGGTCTCTCGTTGATGACCTTAGAGGAATATGAAGCCGCCCTGGTCTCCCTCGACGAAGCCTTGCGGTTAAGTCCTCAATGGGCCTCGATTTGGCATTGTCGCGGCTGGCTGTTGGGAACGATTGAACGGTATGGGGAGGCGATCGTCTCGTTTGATGAGGCATTAGCCTTAGACCCGAGCGATCCTTGGACTTGGTATTATCGCGGCCTCTCCCTCGCCTTTGCCGGGGAAACCCGAACGGCCCTAGAGTCGGTGAGTCAGGCTTTACGGATTAAACCGGGTCTAAGTCGCGCTCAGGACTTATTTGAGCAACTTCAGTCCCTCTTGGGAGAGTAACACGGGGGCGGGATCTCGCCCCTGCTGAGTAGCTTGTGCCAAACTCCAGGCTCAGGCTACTCGTTCCTGTTTTTCATGTTTGCGGGGCAATGGACTCCTATGGATGATTTTACGGAAAAGTGAATAAGCTCCCAGACTCCAGAAATACATATACTCAGTAAAAACTTTTAGGGAGTATTGCCGATGGTTCTGGATATTACAACTCAGGATGGCTTCGATGTTGCATTTGCCACCTCTGGCGACGATTTCATTGTCATGGCTGACTTGCCCCAGGAGCAACTCGATCGCCTCCAGAGTTCACCCCTGACCGATACAGTCGATCTCTTGGCTGGGGATGACTATTTGCAAAACAATGATGCCGCACGTTTCCTGCTGGGAGGCCCGGGCAATGACACGATTATGGGCGGTGTTGGCGATGATACGATTCAAGGCGATGCCGGGGATGATTCTCTGATTGGCGGGCCGGGCAATGATATCCTCTCTGGGGGTGAGGGATTTGATACTCTGACTGGGGGCGATGGCGCAGATCAGTTTATTTTGCCCAATTCTCCAGCCAACCGGGATGTAATTACCGATTTCAGAACCGGGAGCGATAAAATTCGTTTGCCTGAAGGGGTCTCTCTGGCGGATGTTCAGGTGCAAAATATTAGTGATGGGGCGCTCATTTTACGGAATGGGGCGGCTTTGTCGATTGTCTTGGAGAGTGAGATCCAACTCAACGAGAATGACTTTTTGACCAATGAGGATGTGGTTAACGCTCAGCAGTTGATAGTCGAGAGTAATCAAGCTCTGCTGGAAAATCCTCAAAATGCGCTGGCGTATAATCAACGGGGTGAAGCTTTGTACCGCTTGGGACGACAGGATGAGGCCACTCGGGATTTTACTATCGCCCTCGGCTTAGACCCGACTCGGGATTCACTGTACTACACCAATCGGGGTCGGGCTTTCTTGGCGTTACGGAATGAGGAACAGGCGATTGGGGACTTTACCCAAGCTATTCGCTCTAATCCTGAGAATGTTGATGCTTTCTTTGGACGCGGTTTGGTTTACTCGGTGGCTGAGGAGTTTGACCTGGCGATTCGTGATTATACGGCGGCGATTCGTCTGGAGCCAGATATTGCCGCCAGTTATTATAACCGGGGTTTGGTACGTGCAGAGCTTGAAGATTATAGTGAGGCGATCGCCGACTTCACACGGGCGATCGAACTCAATCCCGACGATGTTCTACAATACTTTGCCCGTGGTACGACTCAGGAAGAGGTCGGCAACGCCCCGGCTGCGGTTCCCGATTATCAACGCATTATCGAGCTAGATCCCAATTTCGCTGATGCTCACTATCGTCTGGGGATTGCCTATCGACGCTTCTTCAATTTGAGGGCCTCGCGAGAAAGTTTTGAGGAAGCGGCCCGTTTATATGAGATTCAGGGCAATGAGGAAGGATTATCGAATGTAGCTGAAGAGATTGGGAGGGGAGTCGGGTTGATTTAGTATCACATTCGAGGCGCTCTGTCAAGGGTTTATTGCTTTCTTGGTCGTTTCCTCCTTGACAGAGTGACCCGGACCTCCTCCGCTGGGCGCTAGAGGCAGGGTTCAGGGGGGCATTTGCTGGGATTGAGCCGTCCTCTGTGACCGCAAGGGTGAATAAGCTCGAAAGTTCCAGAACTATCTTTGATCAGTATAAACTCGTAGGGAGAATCCGGGAGTCGTGGCTGCTTACCGGAGAAACTCCCATCACATCCAGGAGGGTTGGACCCATGCAAGTACCGCGACATCTACTGACTTTGGGGCTATTGACTACATTGGGGCTAGGATTGCCAAGAGTCTCCCCAGTTTTGGCCGAGGAACCTCAGCGACTTGTTCAGTCATCGGTCAATCGGGACTTTGAACCGATTGATATCAGGGGACGGTTAGATGAAACTAGCCTTGTTTTGGATGATGGCAGATACCTTAACGTCTATCCTTTTGAAGGAATTGAGGGGCAAACGCTGGTCATTGACTTAATCAGTGATGACTTCGATGCCCACTTATTCTTGGCATCAGCGAGTGACGAGGTGGTGCTAATTGCCCAGGATAGCTATGGAGGCGAGAACACCAATGCTCGGATTGTGGTCGTCTTGCCAAGGACAGGTTCTTACAATATCGTAGCAACTTCAGCACAAGGACAGGAAATCGGAAATTACCGACTGACGGCACAAACTGCAACATCTTCTGACATTGAACAGGCAGAGTTATTAGAAGAAGCCAATCGTCTCAATCAGCAGGTAATAAGACTATATGAAGAAGGTCGTTACCAAGAAGCTATTCTTTTAGTACAACAGGCGTTAGAAATCCGAGAAACCGCCCTGGGAGAGTCTCACCCCGATGTTGCCACCAGCCTCAATAATTTGGCTCTACTCTACTATTCCCAGGGAAACTATAATGCCGCCGAACCTCTCTACCGTCGTTCCCTAGACATCCGAGAAACCGCCCTGGGAGAGTCTCACCCCGATGTTGCCACCAGCCTCAGTGGTTTGGCTCTACTCTACCATTCCCAGGGAAACTATAATGCCGCCGAACCCCTCTTTCGTCGTGCCCTAGACATCCAAGAAACTGCCCTGGGA
>LJZT01000122.1 GCA_001314905.1 Phormidium sp. OSCR | reverse complement strand
ATAAGCACAAATCCTGTATTCTTTTTTGTGGGTTGCCATTCATCTCACCGCCAAATCAAAGATTATGGCGGGAGCCTTCTTGCAACATTGAGGTAAAAATGTGGTGCGATCTACACCCAACAACGTGGCCGCCATCCCTGAAGAGAGTTGTTTCAGTTCAAATAACTTGACCGCCATGGCCCATTTAGCCGCTTGTTCAAATTGCTCTTGGCTCTGACCTAAAGCATCAGGAAACGTCTCAGGATAGTTAACGGTCAGTTGTCGAGTCATGATTAAACAGCCTCAATCGAATCTCATCCTATATCCTAGCCCCCAACAGCAAAAGCACCCCCCGCAGGAGGTGCTGAAGTTTTCAGCTAGAGAGAGAGGAGTCTAGCCGTTCATTGGAGGCGCTTCAGTCGCTGGCCAAAGGATTTAAATCAAAGAATAACTAATGACAATTATAGGTTTTACTTATGTTTGCGGCTAAGACGGTGTCACCCAGCAACCTCTCTAGTCGCAGACGATGATGAGAGTTGTGGTTTCACCATTAGAACGGCGGCCAATCACCAAGCGTCCAGTGAGGATGTCTTGGTCGTGCATTTCATAGATGTGTAGATCGCGGACATCCGGGTCATCGAAAGCGATCGCCAGTTTTTGGCGGGCGATCGCCTCATCACCACTTTTCAATGGATCCAGGAACCGGTGTAAAATTCTCTCGAAGATGTCATAGACGGCTTCAAACTCCTTGACAATATCGCCAGTTTGCCCATCAGGACGGCGATAGAGGAGAATCCATCCCCCTAGCCAATCCTCTTGTTTGGGGTCGAACCACTTGGGTCCGAGAAACTGGCGCTGACAGCGCAGTGCAATTTGTTCTAAGTCCGTGTCAGGGTCTACGATGTCGTAGAACACCGCTGATCCCAGTAAGATTCCGTAGTCATTGCCGTAGAGGGCGATTAAATCACTGACATATTGGGGAAGTTGAGAGGATTTGCTCATGTTCCGTAAAGTCCAGGTAGCGACAGGTTAAGACTTAATCGAGTTAAGTGGATGTATCTAAGACTTAATCGAGTCGAATTAACTGACCTTGCGGCGCGTCGGTTAGTACATAGAGATGACCATCGGGGCCTTCGCGGACATCCCGAACCCGTTGACCGATCGCGATCGCCCGTTGGTCCCTCACCTGACCCGACTCATCTAACTGAATATGATGGACAGCTTGGGAGACTAAACCACCAGCAAAGAGATCTCCATTGTAGACTGTGAGTCCTGAGGGGGCGATCGCCGGTGTCCAAACCACGTCTGGGTCAACCATATCAGGATGGGTTTGGCGATCGGAAATCGGGCCTCCTGTATATTCCTCACTGTGCGTCACCAAAGGCCAGCCATAATTCTCCCCTTCTTGAATCCGATTTAACTCATCACCCCCCCTGGCCCCATGTTCCGTTGACCAAACTTGGCCCGTTTGCGAATCTACGGCCAACCCCTGGATATTGCGATGACCATAACTCCAAATCGCCGGGTCACTGTCGGCGTCTCCAACCCAAGGATTATCCTCAGGAATGGAACCCTCGTCGTTGAGGCGGACAATTGACCCCAAATGACTATCGCGATTTTGGGCCTGGGTACGAATTAACTCTCCCTCGAGTTCAACGGGTGGATTTCCCCCATCGCCAATACTCACCAGGAGGGTTTCGTCGGGAAGCCAAACCATGCGGGACCCAAAATGTTGTCCTTCGGGTTTTGCGGGAGTGGCGGTAAAAATAACCTCGACATTCTCTAAACGGTCGTCCTGGAACTCCCCTCGCGCCACTTGCACTTGGTTCGCATCCGGGGTTCCATCAGAATAGGTGAAGTAAATTAAGGCGTTTTCCTCAAAGCGGGGATGCACGGCGATATCGAGTAATCCCCCCTGATTGATGGCTAAGACATCAGGAACCCCGGCGACTGGGGTGGGATCTAACACACCGTCGCGGACGATGCGTAAGCGTCCGGGCCGTTCCGTAATCAGCAGGGTTCCGTCGGGAAGCCAGTCGAGTCCCCAGGGATGTTCTAAGTTGTCAATGATGGTGGTTTGCTGCCAATCTCGGTTGAAGGAGAGGGATTGATTCGAGTCAGGGGTGGGGGATTCCGCCACATCCGTGGTGTCTGTTGGGGTGTCTGTTGGGGTGTCTGTGGTGGTGTCTGTTGGGGGTTCAGGTGTGGAACAACCGCTGATGAGTAATAGTACCAAGGCTGAGTTGGTTAAGGATCGAGTTATGTGAGTGAGGGGGTGCATCATCCTGGGTCTTAGGGGGTCTTGTGGGGTGCCAATCCGATCGCATCGTAGATCCATTACCATAGTAAAAACATTCCCCCCATTGGAGACATTCTCATGACTCGGCGAGGTTCACAAACTCCGGGCGATCGCATCCTAGCCTGTGTCATCTACCTCTTACCCTTACTCGAATCGGTACGTTATGGTGGCTATTTGTTCGATCTGATGCCACTGCTGGCTCAACTAATTTTAATTCCCCTCTCTCCCCTACTGAGGCTTTACGGGGGATTTGTCCAAGGCGTTCCCTTTGGCGGACTGATTATCTTCTTCGCCTTGTTCCTGCTGGTGGTTCGCAACCGCAATCTCAGTCATTTTTTGCGGTTTAATACGATGCAGGCCCTGATTATCAAAATTGGCTTATCCCTAATCGCGATTCTCAGTCAACTGTTCGGACTTCCCCTTCAAGCGGCGGCGACGTCGGGAAATCTTCTCGTCGCGGTGATGGCCAACTTTGTCTTCTTGGCTTTCTTTGGTGGGTCTCTTTACGCGATTATCCAGACAGCGTTAGGACGATATCCTGATCTCCCGGTTGTCTCCGATGCGGCTTACCAACACCTGGATCGCTGAAGTCCGATAGGATAGAGAGACTGGCATTACCACTAATGTATCGATTTTTGAGTGTTTTATGAACAGCCCTTCTAATTTTAGCTGGCGCGATCGCCTTGGCGCAGCCGCCGTGTATTTGGTTCCCTTGATGGAAGGCCTAATCTTTGGGACATTTCTGTTTAAGCAATTCCCCATCCTTCAGGTTCTCTTTATCCCCCTGATTCCGGTCATCCAACTCTATAATGCTATCCCCTTCGGGCGGCTGATTCTCTTCTTTGTTCTCTTTTTTGCGGTGGTTCGCAATGATAGTCTCAGCCGCTTTGTTCGCTTTAACGGGATGCAGGCGGTTCTGCTGACGATTATCCTCTCGATTAGTAGCCTCATCTTGAGTCTGTTCGGATCTGGGTTGGAATCCGGTGCGCCGTTGCTGTTAGAAACCCTTGTCAATACCCTATTCTTGGGAACCATCGCCGCTGTCGGCTTTAGCCTGGTGCAATGTCTGCGGGGACAATATCCCGAACTTCCGGGAATCTCTGATGCGGCTAATTCTCAAGTATTTTAGGCTGACTCGGAGATTTCAACTGGGGGAGTTGGTTTAGGGATTACGGGGTTTTCCAAAGCACCAATTCCCTCGATTTCCACGCGTACGCGATCGCCGACTTGCAACGAACCCACCCCTTTCGGTGTTCCTGTCAGAATCACATCTCCAGGTAACAAGGTCATGATTTGGGAGATATAGGACACCAACTCATCGGGAGAATAGACCATGCGATCTAATTGCGCTGACTGGCGGGGTTTCTCGTCTTCATTGAGAAAGGTTTGCAGTTTCGCGCCGGGGTTAATTTCTCGTACCACCCAGGGACCAAGGGGACAGAAGCTGTTAAAGCCTTTTGCTCTTGTCCAGAGGCGATCGCGTCGTTGTAAATCTCGGGCCGTCACATCGTTGGCGATCGTATAACCCCAAATATAGTCTGAGGCCGCATCTGGGGAACAGTCCTGGCAGGTCTCACCGATGACTAAGGCCAACTCCCCCTCATAGTCTACCTGCTCAGACTGAGGAGGATAGACGATCGCCGTCTCATGGGCAACAATCGTTGTCGGCGGTTTGAGAAACAACAGGGGTTCCGTGGGAACCTCCGCCGCCATTTCTTGAGCATGATCGCGGTAGTTTCTCCCCACAGCGACGATTTTAGACGGCGCACAGGGGGCCAACAACTCATAGGTCTCCGCCGCGCAGGTCATCTCGGTCGGCTTCCCATTCAACCAGGGGGGTGCATCGAAGATCTTGACACTGCGGTCAATTTGCAAAGAGCCATAATAAATTCGTCCTTCAGCCGTGCGGACGCGGATATATCGCTGTGCCATAGCTATCGTCGACTTTAGGGGCAATTATACTGCCTTAAGGAATCAGATCAACCCAGCCCCGAGCCATACGGGGATGAAATCTGGGAAAAAACAGTTTATACTAGAAGACTGACCTTTTGCAGTTATCCTGGTACAGAAGGTTCAAGCCAAAATAGCCAATTGTTGCACAGATGATTAAACTTCGACTCAAACGCCTCGGTAAAAAAAGAGAAGCCAGTTATCGTATCGTCGCCATGGAGAGTTCGGCCCGTCGCGATGGTCGTCCTCTGCAAGAACTCGGGTTCTACAACCCCCGTAGCGGCGAGACGCGCCTCGACAGTCAAGAACTGCTCAAATGGCTTAACAATGGCGCACAACCGACGGATACCGTTCGCGACATCCTCCGTCGAGCTGAACTCGTTGGCCCCAAACCGGGAACTCCCGTCGGAACCCCCGCTGCAACTCCCGCTGAACCCCCCGCCGCATCGACTGAAGCTGAACCCAGCGAAACGGAAGCCACGGACGCTGAACCCAGCGAAGCCAGCGCCTAATTGCGGCTGTTTTGCCAAAATTCCTCGGCTAGACTCGGTTTTGTTCAGGTTAGACCTAACGCCATGCTGAAAATGGCTCTAAACTAGAACTAAGCCGAGTCTCTGTTTTGAACTCCCCGCTCAGTCCGTATAGAGTCACATCAAATAAGACTTTTAAAAACGTTAGGATTCAGACATAGAAAGTCTTAGGCGAGTGAAATCTGAATATTTTGAAATGTCCACAATCGTCGTCCATTGTTAATTGCTAAATATCTATCCCTAGGATATGACCCCCCGACTCACCATCGATCTCCACAGTCCTGAATGCGCCCTCGCCTTGGTGGGACAGCAGGAAGTCAATCTCAAAACCCTAGCGCAGCAAACCGGCGCTACGTTGGTCTTACGGGGTCAAGAACTGTTTGTCTCAGGAACCGATACGCAAACCGGACGCTGCGAACAACTGATTCACATCCTCGCGCCGATTTGGAAAATTGCCAAGCCGGTGGCTGATGTGGATATTAACACAGCCATCCATGCTCTGGATACGGGGCGACAGGACGAACTCAAGGATTTACGAGATGATATTCTCACCCGCACCCGTCGCGGTGAGGATATTCGCGCCAAAACCTTTCGTCAACGTCAATATGTCAAAGCCGTTCGCAACCATGATTTAACCTTTTGTATTGGCCCAGCGGGAACGGGAAAAACCTATCTGGCGGCGATGTTGGCGGTGCAGGCGTTACTCGATAAACGCTATGAACGGCTAATTTTGACTCGTCCGGCGGTGGAAGCGGGGGAACGGTTGGGATTCCTTCCGGGAGATTTGCAGCAAAAGGTGAGTCCTTTTTTGCGTCCGCTGTATGATGCTCTCTATGAACTCATCGATGCTGAGAAGATTCCCGATTTGATGGAACGGGGAATTGTGGAAGTCGCCCCCATCGCCTATATGCGCGGACGAACCCTCAATAATGCTTTTGTGATTCTCGATGAAGCTCAGAATACCACATCGGCTCAGATGAAGATGGTTCTGACTCGTTTGGGCTTTAATTCCCGGATGGTGGTGACGGGAGATGTCACCCAGACGGATTTACCTTCAACTCAGATGTCCGGGTTACAGGTGGCTCAGAAGATTCTCAAAAATGTCGATGGTATCGCCTTTTGTCAGTTGACGGCGGCGGATGTGGTGCGCCATTCTCTGGTTCAGAAGATTGTCACGGCGTATGAGAAGCATGAGAAGAGGAAGGGAACAGGGAATAGGGAATAGGGAACAGGGAACAGGGAACAGGGGAAAGGGATTTTGGTGAAGCAACGTTTGGATACGCTGTTGGTGGAGCGACAACTTTGTTCGTCGCGTCAGTTGGCGCAACGCTGGATTCGGGCTGGGGAGGTGCGGGTGAATCAGCAGTTGGTGGATAAGCCGGGGACGGCGGTGGCGGTGGATGCGGAGATTTCTGTGAAACCGCGATCGCCGTTTGTGTCTCGGGGTGGGGAAAAGCTGGATAAGGCGTTACAGGTGTTCCCCATCTCGGTGGAAAATCGGGTTTGTCTCGATGGCGGAATTTCCACTGGCGGCTTTACCGACTGTTTGCTGCAACGAGGGGCGCAACGGGTCTATGGGGTGGATGTGGGTTATGGCCAGGTGGATTGGAAGCTACGTCAGGATGACCGGGTGATTCTCAAGGAACGGACGAATTTACGCTATCTCACTCCAGAGCAATTGTATCAGGCCGATGACCCGCGCCCGGATTTGGCGGTGGCGGATGTTTCCTTTATTTCTCTGGCCAAGGTGTTACCGGCGATTTGGAATTTGTTAGTTTCGCCTCGGGAAACTCTGGTTTTGGTGAAGCCTCAGTTCGAGGTGGGGCGATCGCGCGTCGGCAAGAAAGGTGTTGTCCGCAATCTCGGCGATCGCGCGGCTGCCATTGTGCAAGTTCGGGATGCGGCGCGAGGTTTGGGGTGGTGCGATCGCGGCCTCGTCACCTCCCCCATCCAAGGACCAGCGGGCAATGTGGAATATCTCCTCTGGCTCCATGAACAGGGAACCCCTCAATTGGATGAAGCCACCATCCAAACTGCCGTTCAGGGAGAGTCTAACCCATGAAAGCCCTAGTCATTGCCGGAACTCGTAGTGGTGTCGGCAAAACATCGTTATCTCTGGGAATTATGGCCGCGTTGCGTCGTCGGGGGCTGCGAATCCAGTCCTTTAAAGTCGGGCCGGATTTCATCGATCCTGGACATCATCGCCTGGCGACGGGCCGCATTTCCCACAATTTAGATGGCTGGATGTTATCAAAAGCTGACAATTTAGCCCTATTTCGCAAATATAGCCGCGATTGTGATGTGGCGATTATTGAAGGAGTCATGGGGGTTTTTGATGGCTATGGGGCCACATCGGAGGCGGGAAGTACCGCTCAAATCGCCAAGTGGCTAGGGGTTCCGGTGTTGCTGGTGGTGGATGCGTCGCGGATGTCTCGCAGTGTGGCGGCGTTAGTCTCGGGATATATACACTTTGATGCGGATTTGTCAATTACGGGAATTGCCCTAAACAAAGTCGGTAATACCCGCAATATATATCGTACTACAAGCCCATTAAGTCGCTTAGGAGAGGCCATCGCTTCGGTAACTTCGATTCCCATCTGGGGAGAAATTCCTAAAAATAGCTTCCCAGAAATCCCCTCCCGTCATCTGGGATTATGGCTGGCCCAGGAGGATAATCTGGGAGATTCCTATATTGAGAGGTTGGCTGAGGCGACGGAACGCTATCTGGATTTGGAGGCTTTGTTGGCGAGTTTGCCCGATTGGCGGGGAGAGTTGGCGGTTGAGGAGAATTGGCTGAAACGCTTGTCAGAAACGTCGTCGCCGAGGATTGCGATCGCCCGTGATGCGGCGTTTTGTTTCTACTATGAGGAAAATCTCAATCTGTTGCGAGAAGCGGGTGCAACTTTGATTGAGGTGTCGCCGCTACGAGATGAGTTTCCCGATGGGATTGATGGGGTTTATTTCGGTGGCGGCTATCCAGAATTGCATGGAGAACGCTTGAGTCAGAATCAGGGATTTTTAACCGGATTACGACGGTTTGCGGCGCAGAATCGTCCCATTTATGGGGAATGTGGCGGTTTGATTTATCTGTCTCAGGGCATTGAGGTCAAGGAGAGTCGTTATCCCTTTGCGGGAATTTTTCCTTTTTGGACGCGATTGGGCGATCGCCCCAACTTAGGCTATACGAAAATCGAAACCACTGGCAATCATCCTTTTTGCCAAGCGCCTCTGAGGGTTAACGGCCATCGCTTCCATTATTCGCAACTGATTCCCGAGACGGTTCCTCCCGAGATTCCCACCTGTTATCAGGCTCACAGTTGGCGTATTGGAGACTTTCCCGAAGGCTATGTGTTGGGAAATAGTCTCGCCAGCTATGTTCATTTACATTTTCGCAGTAACCCGGAGTTTGCCCAACAGTTTGTTAAGGCTTGTCGAGGGTTATACTAGGGGCGATCGCCGTCTCCGAGATCACAGATATAGCAATCGAAGATTGGCTTAGGACACTCTGAGTTGGGAGAGAATCCCCTACCTCTTGCCTGTTCCCTGTTCCCTGTTCCCTTTTGCCTTTTGCCTTTTGCCTTTTGCCTTTTGCCTTCTTGTCCCCTATTTTTTGTCCTATTCAGACCAACTTTTGCTATATCATGATTGGTACTACCGAATCAGTTTCCCTCGATCGCTATCGTCAGACGGAACAAGTCTGTGAATCTCGCCATGAATACCATGATGGAGAGGTTTGGGAAATGCCTGGCGCTAGCCTCAATCATAATACCATTGTCGTCAACCTCATTGCTCGACTCAAATCTTGTCAGACACCCCCACCTCTCCGACTGTTTTCGAGTGATATGCGGTTATGGATTCCTGACTATCGCCGAGGCTTATATCCCGATATTATGGTGGTTTTGGGAGATGTTTTGCTCAATGGCGATCGCGATGATGAAATTCTCAATCCCAGCCTAATTATCGAAGTTCTATCGCCTTCAACGGCGACATTTGACCGAGGGGATAAGTTCCTCTTTTACCGCTCAATTCCCCAATTTCAAGACTACCTGCTCATCAGCCAATCGGACTATCGTTTAGAACATTATCACCGCACCAGTGCCAGTCAATGGTTATTCGAAGATTACCTCAGCCGAAACTGTGAGATTTTATTGCCGAGTCTGGGGATAACTCTAAACGGTGAGGATATCTATGCTGATGTTCAGATTAGCACCTAACGAGGATTAGGGGGTGTTCTGAGGCGATCGCCGTCCCCGCAGGATAAAGAGTCCCACCATGACGATAACTGGGGTAAAAATAATCGTCAACGCTGAAACTCCGTTAACGGGAATGGGGATTTCTGGGGCAATATATTTAATTGCCAAAGACCCAAATAGTGAGGCAACGACGACTTTTGCAATTAAAACGATTTTGGAAGTCATAGGAACAAGAGAATTAAACGAAAATAAAGCATTTATAACAATATAGCAAAAGTTGGTCTGAATAGGACAAAAGATAGGGAATAAGAAGGCAAGAGGCAAGAGGCAAGAGGTAGGAGATTCTCTTCCAAGTCAGAGTATCCTTCAGAGTGTCCTAAGGCAATCTTCGATTGCTATATTATTTGTTTCAATAAAGTGGATTTATAATTCTAGTTTTAGATTCAATTATTTGTAAATTTTGCATATCCTCAGAGTACAAAATCTCACAATTTTCATGTAAGGCTGTGCCGATGAGTAAACTATCCCAATAGCTGTAGCCATATCTTTCGCTAATGTCTAAAGCCATGATGACTTTGGCGGTATCTATCTCAGTAACGTGAAAATTAGATAGTATTGTTAGTACAATCTGTCTAGCTTCAGGCTTTGGCTTAATATTTTTTCTCGTCAGAACGTTGTAAAGCTCACCTAACACTTGACTACTAATAATGATAGACTCGAAGTTTTGACTGACAATTTCTTTCGCTCTACCTGATTTTACAGGGGCATTTCTGGCATAAAGATAAACCCAAATATTGGTGTCTATAAAAATTCGGTTTGACATGACAGATACTACCCATGCAATTCATCACGATCAAACTTGTAATCTAGCGGCAAGTCAAACGAGTGCCTATCAACTAAATCAAAAAACTCTTGTTGTTTGGTCGAGAAATTATCTGCCTCATAAACAACAATATGCAGCTTCTTTCCTTCCCAATCTGAGTCCAGGGCTTCATCTAAAACTAAATGACCCTGTTGATAGTTGCCGGTCAAGATTTTATACATAGTTTAACCTCAATTTAGTGACCATTGAATACCCTAGTATATGTTAAACTAATCAAGGTGACTTGAGATAGCAGATGAGGCATCTCAACGCATTAACTCGTTAAGTTTGCGAATTATCGTTCCCATGGTACTGCAAAAACTCGATCGCCTTCAAGACCTCTTTCAGCACATGGATCGGGCCTTAATTGCCTATTCCGGCGGAATTGACTCGACTCTAGTGGCCAAAGTCGCCTCTGACATCCTCGGCGATCGCGCCCTCGCCATCACCGCCATCTCCCCCTCCCTCCTCCCGGAAGACCTCGAAGATGCCCGGATTCAAGCGGCTAGCATCGGCATCGCCCATGAAGAAGTCTACACCCAGGAGATGGAGAACCCCAACTACACCAGCAACCCCGTCAATCGTTGCTACTTCTGCAAGAGTGAACTCCATGATACCCTCAAACCCCTAGCCCTCCAGCGGGGCTATCCCTACGTTGTCGATGGGGTGAACGCCGATGACTTGCAAGATTATCGCCCCGGAATCCAAGCCGCCAAAGAACGGGGTGCGCGATCGCCCCTCGCGGAAATCGGAATCAGTAAAGCCGAAGTGCGCGAACTTTCCCAACATCTGGGACTTCCCTGGTGGGATAAACCCTCCCAACCCTGTCTCTCCTCCCGTTTCCCCTATGGCGAAGAAATCACCGTCGAGAAACTGCGGCGCGTGGGACGAGCGGAAGTCTATCTGCGACAACTCGGCTGGCGAAACCTGCGTGTCCGTTCCCAAGGGGATACTGCTCGTATCGAACTTCCCCCAGAGTTAATTCAAGACTTTGTCCTCAAGAGTGACTTAGCCCAAGTGGTGGCGAAACTGCAAGAATTGGGATTCCTCTTTGTCACCCTGGATCTCGAAGGCTATCAAAGTGGCAAACTCAATCGTGTCCTAGAGCGTCAAGCCGTCACCGTTTAGAGGATAGACGGACAACGCGGTAAAGTGTTGAGGACATCTATGCTATCCATCGGAGGATTCTAACATGAGTGATGATGCCGTCACCCTAATGAAACAACAGGTCGGGAAAGCCGCCGCCGATCGCGTCCAATCAGGAACCATCGTCGGACTTGGAACCGGATCAACCACCGCCTACGCTATCCAATATATCGGCGAACGGTTGCAAAAGGGAGAACTCAAGGATATCAAAGGGATTCCCACCTCCTTCCAAGCCTCGGTGTTGGCCAAGAAATACGGGATTCCCCTCACCAGTCTTGATGAAGTCGATCGCATCGACGTGGCCATTGATGGCGCCGATGAAGTTGATCCCCAAAAACAACTGATTAAAGGCGGTGGCGCGGCCCATACTCGCGAGAAAATTGTCGACTCCCTCGCCGAACAGTTTATCGTCGTGGTAGATTCGTCTAAGTTAGTCGAGAAATTAGGCTTAAGCTTTTTGCTTCCGGTGGAAGTCATCCCCATGGCTATGACTCCGGTGATGCGTGCGATTCAAGGACTCGGCGGTGAACCCACGTTGCGGATGGGAGTCAAGAAAGCTGGCCCCGTTGTCACCGATGAAGGAAATCTGGTGATTGATGTCAAGTTCGCCAACGGGATCGAGACTCCGGCGGAGTTGGAGAAAACCCTCAATAACATCCCTGGGGTGTTGGAAAATGGCTTATTTGTCGATACCGCTGATGTGATTCTCGTCGGTGAGGTCAAAGACGGCCAGCCTAGCGTTCGCGAAGTGTAGGGAACCACGTCAGTCACAGAGGACAGGGAGAGGACAGGGAGAGGAATTTGTAGGGGCGAAAAATTTTTCGCCCCCACGAATTTGCATTATTTGTTGGGTTGGGGAGTCATGCGGAGATAGGGTTTGATTTCTTCGACTCCTTTAGGAAATTGCTTCTTCGCGTCTTCCGTAGCGATTTTGGGGGACACCACGCAATCGTCGCCATCGTTCCAGTTGACGGGGGTGGCGACTTGGTAGTTGTCCGTCAGTTGTAGGGAGTCGATGACGCGTAGGATTTCTTGGAAGTTGCGTCCGGTACTGGGGGGATAGGTAATCGTCAGACGCAGTTTTTTGCTGGGATCGATGACAAACACGGTGCGTACTGTCACCTTAGCATCGGCTTTGGGGTGAATCATCCCGTAGAGATCCGAGACTTTGCGGTCTGCGTCGGCCAAAATGGGATAGTTGATGGCGGTTCCTTGGGTTTCTTCGATGTCGCCAATCCAGCCTTTGTGAGAGTCGCTGTCATCGACGCTGAGGGCGATGACTTTGGCGTTGCGTTTCTCAAATTCTCCTTTGAGTTTGGCGACTTCCCCGAGTTCGGTGGTGCAAACGGGGGTATAGTCGGCGGGGTGGGAGAATAAGACCACCCAGCTATCGCCGGCCCACTCATGGAAGTTGATGGTTCCTTCCGAGGAATCCTGAGTAAAGTCAGGGGCGATATCTCCGAGTTGTAAGGTCATAAACCAAGCTCCTATGGATGTTCTTACAGGGTATCTTAGGTTTGATTGTAGTGGCGATCGCCCCCCTTATACTCCGGTTTCTTGCTTGGGTTTACGGTAAAAATCTCATCCTTGTCCACTCCAATATTCTGGGGGGAGGGGATCGTTGAAATCATCGGAAATCCAACCCTTACCCCGATGGAGGCCGGCGACGCGGGGTTTGGGCGATCGCGGCTGCGGTTTAGGATATTTCTGGGACAGAAACTCGATGTAGTCTAAAATCTGTTGCTGTTGCGTCTCGGGTAAGTCTTGGAGTTTCTCCAGAATCGTCT
>LJZT01000121.1 GCA_001314905.1 Phormidium sp. OSCR | reverse complement strand
GGACGGGGTTTCGGGGCAAAAATGCTCTGGGGCTAGACAAACCTGATGAAGCAAGAATCCCCCGTTATAATCTTTGATTTAACGGCGGGAGTGTCAACCTTTGCTATCCCTGTGACCTGTCATGTGGAACCTTGATGCTTTCGCCATCCGTCCCGACTTCTACTTTCAAATTGCCTTCACCCTAACGGTCAGTGGCCTCTTCTTCTGGCAAGTTTGGGTAGCCTGGAAAGCGGTTCGTAAGTGAGTCTGGGGAAAGTCTACCTCGTCGGCGCAGGTGTCGGCGATCTGAAGTATCTCACCCAGCGAGGGCGACAGGTTCTCGCTCAAGCTGAGGTGCTAATTTACGATGCCTTGGCGGATAATCGCTTACTGGAGTTAGTCCCCAATGACTGTCTCTGCCTGGATATGGGTAAACGAGGGGGACGACCGAGTCCCCCCCAGGGAGAGATTGATCGGCTTCTGGTGGCCTATTGTGGCCAGGGCCGTCGAGTGGTGCGCCTCAAGGCCGGAGACCCCTTTATTTTTGGTCGGAGTGCCTCAGAACTGCGGGCGTTACGAGGGGCAAACTGTCCGGTGGAGGTGGTTCCGGGGATTTCCTCAGCCTTGGCGGCCCCCTTGCTGGCGGGCATCCCTCTGACCGACAATCAACTCAGTCCCGGTTTTGCGGTGTTTACGGGTCACGATCTCGCGGCCCTGGACTGGCTGGCCTTGGCCCGTCTCCCGACCCTGGTGTTTCTCATGGCGGGACGGAATCTCGGGGCCATTTGCCAAGCACTCATCGATCATGGCAAACTGCCCAACACACCCGTGGCCATGATTCGCGCCTGTGGTCGGCCTGAACAACGGGTCTGGACGGGAACCTTAGAGACGATTGACCCACAGACTCAGGGGGAAACCCGTTCGCCGACGGTGATTGTCATGGGTGAGGTGGTGTCCTTGCGTGATGTGTTTGGAGAGACGGCTATGGTGGCATCTGAGATGGGATTACAGGGAAAAACGATTCTGGTGACGCGATCGACGGGACAGTCGAGTGATTTTTGCGATCGCCTACAACACCACGGCGCAATTCCCCTCTCCACGCCAGCTTTAGAGATTGTCCCGCCTTCGAGTTGGCAGGAGTTAGATGAGGCGATCGCCCAACTGGAACAAGTCGATTGGCTGATTTTAACCTCTAGTAATGGGGTGGAATTCTTCCTGGATCGCCTCTTAACGCTCGGGCAAGACCTCCGCAGCCTAGCGCACCTCAAAATTGCCGTCGTGGGCAAAAAGACGGCTCGTGTGCTGAAACAGCGGGGCTTAAGCCCAGATTTTATCCCCCCCGATTTTATCGCCGATTCCTTGGTGGAGCGTTTTCCAGAGTCGGTGGGGGGCAAAACCGTCCTCTTGCCTCGGGTGGAGACGGGAGGGCGCGATGTCTTGGTGCGTCAGTTCCGGGAGGCGGGGGCTAAGGTGCTAGAAGCGGCCGCCTATGAGTCTCGCTGTCCTGAGACACTTGACCCCCAGGCCTTGGCGGCCTTGCGTCAGGGAACCGTCGATGTGGTCACGTTCGCGAGTTCTAAGACGGTGCGTAACTTCGCTCGGCTGATTGAGAGGGCGGGGGATATCTCCTTGGCTGGGGTGGCGATCGCCTCGATTGGCCCCCAAACTAGCCAAAGTTGTCAGCAAGCTTGGGGTCGCTGCGACATTGAAGCTGAGGAATTTACCATCGAAGGCTTAGAACAGGCGATTCTTGACTGGGCGATCGGGCAACCCTCTCATCCCTAACCTTCAATAACTCTCCCTTATAATAAATACAAGAGTCACCACCCCTCCCAACCCAAGACAGACCAACCCGGACAACCCAAAACGCGTTAACCCATTATCCATTGTGCTGAACGGATCTCTCCTCCAAAAACTCGTCGAACGGCAAAACGCCCAACCCCGTCGCACGCCACCGATTAACTACGGGGTTTACTATAAAAACACCCTCGTTGCCCTCTGTCATGCTCTCGAAGACAGCATCCTAGAGTCAGACTGCACCCCAGTCATGATTACCGCCTTCCAACGAGGGAAATGGTATCTCCAGGAAGCCGATCGCTACGGAGAAATCGCTGACAAGGCTCAGGATATTGTGATTCTGGCGGCTCCCGATTCCGGCTTTCGGGAGCATCCCACCAGCCAAAAAGCCAATGTTGAGCTAGTCTCCCTCGCGCCTGATGATCCGGTGGCTCAAGAATGGCATCTGCTGATTTTCTCGCCTAGCTACACGGCTATGGTGTTATGTCAGGAACTCTCAGCGGCGGATTACGGCAAGACTGGGGTTCCCGAAGTAGATCTCGAACGCAAGTTTTATGGGTTTTGGACTTTTGAACCGGAGTTAGTCTTAGCCGCCGTCGAGTTAGCCATTGAGCATATTCAACCGCTGCAAGCTGATCTCGCTCAATCCCTACAAACGCGAGTGACTGAGATTAAGGCTGAACTCTCACGCCAGCCAAGTGTTGATGTTAGTCAGGTTTCCAAAGACTTAAACCCCATTGTCTCGCGGGTCGTTCGTTATCTGAGTGACTGTCATGAGGGACTCGGCCAAGACATCGACGCGGAGGTGTTCCGCCATCAGCCTGAACTCGAACGCAACATTGTCTCCAATAAGTTGCAGGCCTTCCTACGTATGGCCCAACTGATTGATTTAACGGATTTGCAAAATCCCCACGCTGCTAGTGAAGTCTCAGGCTTGTGTGAAGCGTTTGCGCAAATCCTCGATTTGCCCTCTTGGCAGGTGAAACGGTTACGTCTCGCGGGATTGTTGCATCGAATTGACTATTTGCCCCAACATGAACCGAATCTGGGTGAGATTCGGCCTGAGAGTGATCCTTCAGCTTTGAGTTGTCCTCTCTATCCGGGACGACAGGCTTTGCGGACGATGCCTCAACTCAAGGCGATCGCCCAAATTATCACCCACCAAAGCGAACATTGGGATGGCTCAGGAACCCCCGGAGGCTTAAGCTACGATGAGATTCCCCTAGAATGCCGTATCTTGGGGCTACTGGTTGAGTTTCAACGACGGCTGAATCAGTTGGTCCAGGAAACCTCCCGTTCTGAGGCCTTACGCCAAGCCTTATCAGACACTCAAGCCGCCAGTGGCAGCCGTTGGGACCCCAAACTGGTTGAGACGCTGACGCTTTTGGTGATGGCTCTGCAACAGGGGATGACGCTGCCTCAGGAAGCCTTTAAACTGCGATCGGGCCTCTGGCTGCTCAACCCCGAGCAAAACCCGGATCTATTTCCTCGCCAAGCGGCGCATCCGTCACCTACCCCCGCCTAATTGCCATGTCCTTCACGACTCTTGCTACCATGACTGCTCTTGACGAACTTGAATTTGGACAATCGAAGCACCTCCGAGGGGCGAATCTTGAAGATCAAACCCTGTCGGGGTTGGACTTACAAAAGATTGACCTCGCCGGCGCGAAACTCTCGGGGGCGAATCTGGTGCGCGCCAACTTGGAAGCCGCGAATCTCGAAGGGGCCAACTGTTTAGGGGCCAACTTCGACTACGGTAATCTGCGAGCGAATCTCGTCGGCATCAATCTCATGCAAGCGAGTTTACAGGGAAGCGATCTACGGGGGGCCAATTTACGAGGGGCCACCCTCATGGGAGCCAATCTCCAGGGAGCCAGCCTAACTGGGGCCTTCCTGAGTGGGGCCAACTTGGTGGGAGTGAATTTAATGGGGGCGGATTTACGGGGGGCTGATCTGCGTGGTGCGAATTTCAGCCATAGTAATCTCAGCGGGGCCAATCTCTCTCAGGCGGATTTGCAGGGGGCAAATTTCTGTGAGGCGAATTTGGAGGAAGCGAATTTAGAGCAGGCGAATTTGCAGGGAGCCAATTTGGTACGAGCGAATTTTCTCTGTGCTAATTTACAAGGTACAAAATTAGATGGAGTTACCTATTCTGGAGCCTGTTGGACGGGAACAATTCTTGATAGTAATGAGATAAAATCTCTTGCTTAATCTCTTAAGTTATCTCCTAGGTCAAGCCCATTTATCGAAGATGGCAAGGATGAAATTCAGGCTTAAATAGCCGACAAATAGGGAGAGAACAACAAATAAACCGATACTTAGAATGTCTTTGGGATTGGTTTTCATGGGAAGAAGGCAAGAGGCAATAGAAATAACGTAGGGGCGAACCGCAAGTGGCGCGCCCTCTTCAGGGAACACGGGAACTACCTAAACGGAGGGGATATGAATGTTGTTGAGTCTTTAAAAATGGCGGGACAAACGCTGCTGGCGAATAAACTTCGCAGTAGTTTGACGATGTTGGGGATTATTATTGGTAATGCCTCGGTGATTGCAACGATTGGTATTGGTGAAGGGGCACAAACCTTTGTTTCTGATCAGGTGTCGTCTCTGGGAACGAATTTACTGTTTATTGTCCCCGGTAGTCCTGATGCGCAACGGCGGCCGGTGTTACCTCCTCAAACCTTGGTTTTGGAAGATGCTGAGGCGATCGCCGAACAAGTCCCCGGAGTCGATCGCGTAGCGCCACAACTCAATGGCAGCGAGTTGGTATCCTACCGTAATCGTAACATTTCAGCGGCCCTATATGGAACAACGCCGGAGTTATTGCCCGTGCGTAATTTTGCTGTGGCCCAGGGGCGTTTTGTCAATGATTTAGATATCCGCCGCAATCAGAAAGTGGTAGCCCTCGGGTCTGAGATTGCCGAACAACTCTATGGCAATGTGGACCCCATTGGGCAAACTCTACGCATTAAGAATGTCAGTTTTCGGGTGGTGGGGGTGATGGAACCCAAGGGGTCAACGTTTGGCACAAACCTAGATGAGACGGTGTTTATGCCCATCACCACCATGGCGAATCAGATTGTTGGGCAAAGTTCTCCCTATGGGTTAACGGTGACGTTTATCAATGTCAGTGTCATTGATGAGAGTCAGATGCGGGCGACGAAGTTTCAAATCGAGAACCTGTTACGGCTGCGTCACCGCATTGTCAATGAGGATGATTTCACGGTTCGTAGTCAGAAGGATCTTCAGGAAACCACTGGGGCGATTACCGGGGCGTTAACGATTCTCTTAGCGACGGTGGCCAGTATTTCCTTGATTGTGGGGGGAATTGGCATTATGAATATTATGCTCGTTTCGGTGACGGAACGAACGCAGGAGATTGGCTTGCGTAAAGCGATTGGTGCGTCTCCGAGTGATATCCTGATGCAGTTCACGATTGAGGCGGTTCTTCTGTCGATTGTGGGCGGCTTTGTGGGAACTGGGATCGGGATTGTGGGGATTACGGCGGTGGGAACCTTTACGGAGTTTGAGGGGGGGTTATCCCCGACGGCGATCGTGTTAGCGACGGGAGTCTCCGGTGGAATTGGTCTAATTTTCGGGGTTTTACCGGCACGACGAGCCGCCAAACTTGACCCAATTGTAGCGTTGAGAACGGCATAGTTTAGACCAAAAACTGGGAGACATCTTCGCCGCACTCGTCTGCTAAATAGCAGAGCGCCCGGAACCGCATTCCCACAACTTCTTCGTAAAAGGGATTTAATTTACACAAGGGGGGAATGTGCAAGATTTGGCGACCTAAGAGGCTGATATCCCGAGCAAATGGGCATTGTGCGGGAATCAATTGACAAATGAAGCGAGCCGTTTTGGGGGTTTGGACTTGGAAGTCATTGAGCCAAGTCCGAATGGCTTGGAAGCGTGTATTTTGGCGGTTGTTGAAGTTAGCAGCAGTCATTGTTTTCTCTCCTCATTAAACTTTCTGTTCAGGGGGTCGTCTGCTCTGGACGTCCCTGTTTTTTCTTGATAGGTCTAATGTAGCAAGCCGATCCGGATAAAGCAAGGTTTTGCTTATAGGAAAACTTGATTGTGATTATAAAAAATTATACCATAGGTGAGGTAATCGCCGCCATCGCCTTCAGAACTTGGGTTTGAGGGTTTCGGCAGCCAGGGAGGCTGAACCGTTAGAACATGAAGCCGGGGTGATCTCGGTGGGATTGGCATAATGTTCGCGGGTTTGGGTCACCCCACTCAATCTGATTCTGGCCTTGAGAACAGCGTGAGGGTTGGGGTTAGGGGTTCCGGGGGGGGAGATTGCAAACGGCGCGATCTGCGTCAGTGACGTTCGGATTTGAGGTGAGGTAGGGTGTCAGCCAGTCACAGGCGCGATCGATCAACTCCGACCAACGATCCTGACTCATTGGCCAGACTTTGATTGTCCCGTCAGATGAAGCAGAAGTAAGCATCTGTCCGTTGGGATTGAACATCGCATCTTTCACCTCATCGGTATGACTATCAAGAGTCAGGAGCTGTTCACCTGTTACTAAGTCCCAAAGGCTAACTGTCCCATCTGCTGAAGCTGAGACAATCAGGTTTCCATCAGGAGAAAACCTGGCACTATTAATAGGACGCAAGTTATCTGCTAGGGAACGTACTAATTGCTCCCTTTCGATATCCCAGAGCTTCACTGTCCCATCTACAGAAGCTGATAGAATGAGATGTCCGTCAGGATGAACATCCACCTGACTAATCCAAGCTATATGTCCATCAAAGCGTTGTAGTTCCTGACCGGTTTGTACATCCCAGACTTTAACGTTTTTATCCCAGCCTCCAGAGACAATGAAACTCCCATCTGGGCTAAAGTCCACAGTCCAAGCTGGCTCAGAATGTCCAGAGAAGGATTTTAATTCCTCGCCTGTTTCGATATCCCACAAGCTGATACTTCCATCGCGGTAAGCTGATGCTAGATGATGCCCATCTGGATGAAAACTAATATCCAGTACCCAATCTTAGTTCTTTACAAATGAACGTATCAATTCGCCAGTTTCTGCATCCCAAAGTATTACCCTGCCATCTCGACCCGCTGACACAATTTTGCTACCATCTGGGCTAAAGAGACTTCGATGGACTGGCTGCTGGTGTCCCTCAAGATAAAATAAAACATCACCAGTTTCTAAATCCCAAACTCTGATTATTCCGTCATGAGGTGCAGAAACCAATCGAGTGCTATCTGGGTTTATATCAGCACTATAGATTGTTCCTTCATGGCCTTCAAATTGTTGGGTTACATATCTGCTTTCTACAGACCAAATTCTAATAGTTGCATCATTGGAAACAGATACAACTTTTGTACCATCCTGACTAAAAGCTGCACGATAAACCGTACTTCGATGCCCTTGAAGTGTTTCTATTTCTTCACCGTTTTTTATATTCCATAACTTAACTTTTGCATCTGATCCTCCTGAAAGAAGACGCGTTCCATCACTATTGAACATAACGGTATGAACATAACCTGTAGTAGTTAGCGTCTTTTCGATTTCTCGACTACTGATATCCCAGATTTGTATTGTTCCATCACTAGATGCAGACGCAATTTTATTTTCTCGGGGATGAAAAGCAACCATTAAGACTGATGATGAATGGTTTTCAAATCTACTTGAATTTATTTCGGATCTAGTTTCGAGATTCCACAGTCTCACTGTCGCATCATCCGATCCTGATGCAATTTTAGTTCCATCAGGACTAAAATCTGCAAATTTTACAACGTCTTGATGCCCATATAGTCGAGATATAATGATACCATTTAGTGCATCCCATACAATTATACTTCCATCATTAGAAGCTGAAACAATCTGAGTCCCATCAAAGTTAAACCTAGCACTATTTACTCTTCCATCATGACCCCCAAAAACCTTCTCCTGCTCTCCTGTCTCAAGGTTCCAAATTCGGATAGTTTTATCATCCGACGCGGATAAAAGACGAGTTCCGTCTGGGGAGAATTGAACATCCTTGACTGGGCCTCTATGACCTACAAATTTGTTAGGGTGAATTTCTTCACCAGTTTGAACATCCCAAACCCTAATTGTTTCATCATTAGAAGCCGAGGCGACTAGTCTGCCATCAGGACTAAAGTCAACCCCATAAATCCAGCTTGAATGTCCCTCGATGATATTGATTTCTCGGATATTTCCTAGGATTTTTCTCAAATTGTAAACTGGCTGCATAGCAGTAGGGCGAGAGCTAGAAATTCGTTCTAAAAAATCAATGAATTTCACAGATATTTCGGTTCCTTTAATCAAAGATTCAAGCTCACGTCCAGCTTCAAACTGCCTTAAAGATAGACGGCTCTCTCGTTCTAAATCTGCAAGCAATCGTTCGTCTTCAAAGTATTGTTTATCTTCGTTATACTGGGTTCTTTGTACCGTGAACTCTCGGGAAACTCCGAATAGTCCTCCCGCAAAAACTGCCAGTAGTAACCCACCCAAAATACCAACCGATTGAGTTCGTTTTTGTACCTTCTTTTGGTCATCTTCTAGTTCTTCTAAAGTTTTCTCTGCGGCGACTCGTTTTTCCTGTTCTTCTTCAAGCTTGGCAAGTAAGCCTCCGCCTCTTGATTTATGAATAAATTCGGCTAAATAGTCATGGACGAGTTGATACCGTTCTTGTTGACCGGGAATCAAAAAGACTAAGCGTGATCCAGCAATAATATCTAAGACTAAATTTAAGGCCGATCTGAGAGACTGTTGACCATAGTTTGTCTCAAATAGTTTTAAATCCCGGAGTAAGTCTCGGCGGGTGCGGAGGGGACGGGTTCCTCGTTCGTCGGTGAGGAGATACAGCACAGCATCGGCTAAATCCTTGTTTTGGGGACCGCAGGATTCAACGACTACATCTAAGTATCGCTCCACTAATGCCTGTTTGGGATGCTCTCCTAGGGCGTTATAGTCCCCTAGGGAGACAATTCCTTCACTTTCTAATTGATAGCCGACTACTTGTAGCTCAATGGGACGAATATCCTCGCTCTCTTGCTGTAAGTCTTGCACGAGACGCGATCGCAAATCATCGGTAATATGAGGCGCGAGTTTTGCAATAACCTGACTGGACTGTTGCGGGGAGAGGTTATTTAATTCATAAAGAATGGTTTTGTCTAAAACATTTTGGCTAATACAAGCCATCGTAGAGATGCGGTTACAGACAAGTAATCGGTGAATGTAGTCGGTTCGCAAGGAAAGAACCACTTTTAACGCACCTAGTTCTAAGATATTGCTGCATAATGTCCCGAGAAAGTCAAAAAACTGACGATGGTCTTTGGGGTTGGGATTGGCAAAGAAAAACTCTTCAAATTGGTCAAACACTAAGATGACTTGATGATGGCGTTTCTCTAATTCAACCAGTGTGGCTTGGCTCACGGTTAGCGGTGAGACCATATCTCCACTATTATCGAGCATACAGAGATGTTTCTTGGCTTCCTCCTCGATGACTTGTGTGAGTTGCTCGGGCCAGTTTTCATAAACCCGTAAGACAATGGGAACTCCTCCACGTCCACCGGCAAACACCTGCTCTCGTAACATTGGCAGTAAGCCAGCATTCACAAGGGAACTTTTGCCCACTCCCGATTCCCCATGAACGACTAATAGTTTGTTCTGACGTTCGTGGAGGCGGTTGAGGAGCTGTTTAACGTCTTCGGCTCGCCCAGATTGCTCAATTTCGGGCGATCGCCAGCTTGAGGTAGGTTGCTGCTGGGGCATTTCCTCTAAGCGATTGGCACCGATAAAGGCCCGTTTACCGCAATATCGTTCGAGTTGATGCTGCTGTTGGGCAATGGTGAAGGCGTTGCGATAGTCGGCACTGTTAAAATAAAGCTGTTGCAGTTGTTGGAGTCCCCGCAATCCCAGATAAGGAAGGGCAAAGACGCGTTGCTGACTGATGTTGGCTAGGGGTGCGATCGCCCCGTGAATGTCCCCCTTCGCCTCTGCGGCTTCCGCCTCCCGCAAAGCCTGAATCAGTTGCATCAGAGACGACTCTTGCAGTTTTTGAGCAAACTGAGTGGCCCCAGCCTCGATAAACTGCTCATGACTGCGATGCAATTGCTCCTGTATGGCGGCTAAATCTAAGTTGTTCTCATCATGATGCTCTAAGGCCAGGACTTGATTTAGGGCTTGGTGAACGCCGATGATGGCTAAGCGTAGCTGTGGGGTTCTGGAGTTGTCTGTCTCTGGGAGTTGCGCTTCGGTGGGGCGATCGCCCTCGGGGAGAGGATTTAACAAAGTTTGCCAATGGGTCTGACTTTGCCTAAAGTGGGCGGTAGCTTGGTCCGATTCTCCAGCTTCTAGGGCCTGACGGCCTTGGATTAAGGCTAAGTCAGCGGCTAAGTTGGCGCAAAGGGGTTCTCCAAGTTGGGCCAGTTGTTGACAGGCTTGTTCAATTTCCCGTTGTTGATTCTCCCCTAGCAGGCGATCGCGCCCTAACCATTGGCGATCGCCCCCCTGCTCCAATCGAGTCAGAAACTGTTGTACGTTAAGCTGTAAATTCCCTTGTATATCCTCCTTGGAGGGCAAAAAACGCTTCGAGGTCGTCCAACTTTCCAGGTCATTGGCGACTTCCAACATTTCCCGTAAGCCATTTTCATCTAACCAGAGAACAATGGGAAAGGAAAACTTGTGACGAAGCTGATCTCGCATCTGATTGGCCTTAGCCAGAAAGCCTCGCAAATCTGCAAGTTGAGTCATTCCCCGCAGTTGGATTCCCTCCGCTGTTCCCCCTTCCATTGCCGTCTCAATGACTTGGGTCAGGTTTTGCGTCTCCATGGGTAAGCTGGCGGTTAAAAGGCTGAATTGGTGCTGACGCTGGGTTTCGGATTCTAAACGTTTCGACCAGCGATCGCCTAAACTCTGGTAGTTACAGCGCACTAAAATTAGTTTAAATTGACCCCGCGAGAGGGCGATCGCCTGAGCCAGTTGGCGCAAACTTTTCTCATTTTTAGCGGCAATATCCATCACAGTTTTTATTCCTAAAACCTTAGCCTTTTCCCCAACTTCTCTTAGATTCAACTCTCGACCAACTCGTCAGATTCTAGGAAAATAGGATTGACATCAAACCATGATTTTCGGCGTTCCACATATTCAAAAACGCGACGGGTGCGAATTAAGCGTTCATACCCCACTGCATCCTGAACTTTTTTCGTCTGGTGAACCTGTCGCAGCAGTTCCCACTCTTCTGGGGAAACTCCTAAACTCATTTTGTTGAGATCATCGGCGATCGCATCTTCTAGGGTCGCTTCAGTTAAAGGAAGCTGCATCTCCTCCTGTACCCATTGCGATAGCAGTTGCAGTAAATCCCGTACATGACCACCACTCACCCGACAGAGGCGGTTAAACACCTCCATCGTTTCAAAAATCTCCCCAACCCGCTCCAGTCGCTGCGCCTCACTCAATTCAGGAAAGGCTCGGGCCAACACCATTTGTTTGAGTTTTTCAATTCCTTCGCTCGCTTCCTCGCCGCTGGGAGTTTTAATCGCCACCATGGGTAAACATTCCGGGGAGTGAGGAAACCGCTGGCGTAGGTTGCCATATTCATTAGAGAATTGCAACGCCAAGGGCATGGTATAAATGGTATGACAGGCCAACTGAGTGAGAATTTCACCGCGATCAACAAATAGATATTCTTGTTGCGTTTTTCCGGAGGCTTTCTGACGGTTATCGACGCGATCAAGGTTATCGATAATCACCGCTAAGCCGGCATAGCCATTCTGTTTTAGGGTTTCAATCCCTGGCTTAATTAAATCCTCGTTAATCGTCCGCACTAAGGCGGTTGTTTGTGGACCGAGATATTGATTGAGCTTTTCTCGAACTCCAGAATTATCTTTCGCCCTGACGGTTAATGAGGCAATTCCCGCTGACAACGACAGAGCCTGATTTTCGGTATCTACAGCCAAGCTACCACTCATTCCACCAACGGAAATTGGAGACTGAATACCTCCTGTTACCTCTACTTCTGTCATCAAGACATCTGTAGTTTTTTGTAGTAAACGACGAAAAAGAGGAGCTTGGGGTTGATTGATTGTTTTATGTTTCTCTAGGGCTTCACTAATCTGTTTGGCAATTGTCAAGAGAACTTCAACAATATCAATATCAGCGGTATCTAGGTCTTTGTCTGACTCAAAATAGACGACGAAAAAGTTTTCGGTCTCTAACTCCGATTTAAGTTTGTGCAGTTCCGTGGATTTACCGCAGCCGATATGCCCGGTAAATAGGGAACAACTGGGGCGATCGCGGTAAAGTGTGACGATGCGATTCTTGATTTTATCGATAATTTCCCCACCGCGTACTGAGGAAAAATCAATATAATATTGCCGATCCTTTGGGGCTGAATACACCAGTGTTTTACTGGGATTGATGGCATTGAAAAAGGTAGCGTAATCGAGGGACATATCCAAGACAATCTGAAAAACAACCGAACGATGGGGTCAGGGAGAGACCCCAACCCCGTTCTAACACATGAGTTTTAACACATGACGTTTGAATCCTTAATTTTGAACCCTTAAAACATGAAGCCCGGATCATCGCCTTGGGGACTGGGTTGGGGTGTCGGTTGAGGTGTCGGTTGAGTAGTCGGTTGAGGTGTCGGTTGAGGAACCGGTCGGCGAGTGGGTTGGGGAGTGGGTGTACGGCGACGCTGTTCCTGTTGGAGACTTTGCAAATTATTCTGCAAATCTTGTAGATTAAACAGGACTTGCTGATATTGCATCGATCGCCCGAGGTCAAACAATAACTCCTGAGCGCGGTCTAAGTCAGCAATAGCCATCTCCATCTGGGCGATCGCCTCAGAAACATTCCCCGCCTCATAGGCGGCGATCGCATATTGGTTTTGACACTCCCGCCGTTAAATCAAAGATTATAACGGGGGATTCTTGCTTCATCAGGTTTGTCTAGCCCCAGAGCATTTTTGCCCTGAAACCCCGTCCAGATTCCCCTCCACAAGCATCTGTTTAACGTCCACTGACTGTCCGGCAGCAGACGGC